>JADGGM010000602.1 GCA_019689955.1 Gemmatimonadaceae bacterium | reverse complement strand
CCCGTACCCTCACCTCGCTCGCCATCGGCGCCCTGGCCATCGCGGCGCTGTCGATCGATCTCCCGCACCCCAAGGCAACGGCTCCTTTCCCGGCGCTCGCGGCCGCCGACACGACGGCCCGCGTGCGCCTCGGGCCGGTGTGGCACGTGTACGCGGACACGCTGGAGCCGGGGGAGACGCTCTCCGGGGTGCTGGCGCGAGGTGGGGTGGCCGGGCGCACGGCCGCCCTCGTGCTCGATGCCGCGTCCACGCTCGACGAGCGGCGCGTCCCCGCCGGGATGCCGGTGTTCGTCCGCCGCCTCGACCCCGACTCGACGCCGAGCGAGGTCGTCTTCCAGCTCGCCATCGACCACCTCCTCCACGTGCGGCGCACGGGGGACTCCACGTGGACGAGCACCGACGAACGGCTCCCCTGGACCACCGACACCGTGGCCGTCGGGGGGACGATCGACGCGAACCTCTACCAGGCGCTCGATGACTCCGCGGCCGCGCTCCTCCCCAAGAGCGCGCGCGCCGAGCTGGCCTGGTCGATCGCCGACATCTACGAGTACCGCGTCGACATGAGCCGGGAGCTGCAGCCCGGCGATCATTTTCGCGTCCTGTTCGAGCGCTCCCGCGGGCCCGGGGGGGCGGTGCGCATCGGGGACATCATGGCCGTGCGCTTCACCCTCTCGGGGAACGAGGTCGACGCGATCCGCTACGCCGGCGGCAACGGGCGCGCGGAGTACTTCGACCAGGGCGGCCGCTCGATGCGTGCCGCCTTCTTGCGTGCCCCGCTCGCCTTCCGCCGCATCTCCAGCGTCTTCGGGCGGCGGAAGCACCCGATCCTCGGCACCTGGCGCAGCCACACCGGGACCGACTACGCGGCGAGCGCCGGCACGCCGGTGCGCGCGATCGGCGACGGCGTGGTGATCTTCGCCGGGCGGAAGGGGGGGTACGGGAACGCGATCGACATCCGGCACCGGAACGGCTACGTGAGCCGGTACGGCCACCTGCGCGGCTTCGCCAAGGGGATCCGCGCCGGGCGCACGGTCACGATCGGCCAAACGATCGGGTACGTGGGGATGACGGGGCTCGCCACCGGGCCGCACCTCCACTTCGAGATCCGTGTGCACGGCGAGGCGCGCGACCCGCGCGTGGCGCTGGCGCGCACGAGCGGGTACCCCGTGCCCGCGGCCGAGCGCGCGCGCTTCGACAGCGTGCGCGTGGCGCTCCTCGCGCGCCTCGACGCGCCGGACGGAGCCGCTCAGCTAGCCGCGCGCTAGCGCTCGGGCATCGCGCGCCGGCGTCGCGCGCCGGGCGCTCCCGTTTCCCCTCGCCGGGGTTTGCGGCTAGCTTTTCCCCATGCTCACATGGCTCGTGGCCGCGATCGCCGGCACGGCGATCGCGGTGGCGTCGTACGGCTGGCGCGGGGCGCGGGGCGGAGGCGGACGGAGTCGGTGGCGCGGGCCGTTGATGGCGCTGCGGGCCGCGGCCATGACGTTGCTGCTCGCGCTGGTGCTCGACGCCCCCGCGGGCCCGCGCCGTGCGCTCGCGCCGCTCGTGGCGCTCGACGTCTCCGGGAGCTGGCTCCGCGGCGGCGACACCGCGCTCTGGCGCCGCGCGCGTGACGACGCGCGCCGGCTCGCCTCCGACTCGCTCCTCCTGTTCGGCGACTCGGTGCGCGCGGGGCGGCTCCCCGCGCTCCCCGGCGACGGCGCCACGCGCGCCCGCCCGCTCGCCGAGCGTGCGCTGGGGGCGGGGCGGCCGCTCGTGCTCATCACCGACGGCGAGATCGACGATCCCGCCGCGCTCCCGGCCTTCCCCGCCGGGTCGCGCCTCGACGTGATGCCGCACCCCGCCGCGCGCGACCTCGCCGTCGTGTCGCTCGACGCGCCGCGCGCCGTGGTGAGCGGCGACACGCTCGAGGTGAACGTCACGCTCCGCAACGGCGCCCTCCCCGCGCCCGCGGGGGCGCTCGCGCTGCTCAGCAACGGGCGGCAGCTCGCGAGCGTGCCGCTCGCCTCCTTCGCCCCCGGCGCGGAGCGGCGCGCCGTTGTCCGCGTCCCGTTCAGCGGTCCCGCAGCGCCGACGGTGCTCGCGGCCGCGGCCACGGTCGCGGGGGACGTCGAACGACGCAACGACACGCTCGCCGTCCCGCTCGACGTCGCGCGCGCCGCGGGGGCGGTGCTCGCGTCCACGTCGCCGGACTTCGACGCACGCTACGTGCTCCCGGTGCTGCGCGGCGCGGTGGCGCTCCCCACGCGTGCGTACTACCGCGTCGCGCCCGGGCAGTGGCGGCTCGACGGGTCGCTCGCGCCGGTGGCGGAGAGCGTGGTCCGCAGCGCGCTGCGGGATGCCCCGCTCGCGATCATCCACGGCGACACCAGCTACTTCGGGAACCCCCGCACCGCGACGACCGGCTCGCTCGCGCTCATCGCCCCGTCGGGCGACTCCACGGGGGAGTGGTACGCCGTCGCCGCGCCGCCGTCGCCCATCGCGGCGGCGCTCGCCGGGATCGTGTGGGACAGCCTCCCG
>JADGGM010000601.1 GCA_019689955.1 Gemmatimonadaceae bacterium | reverse complement strand
GGGGGGGGGGGGGCGGGGCCCCCCCCCCCCCCCCGCCCCCCGGCGCCCGGGGGGGGGGGGGGGGGGGCCCCCCCGGCGTGCCCGCCGACGCCGTGCGCGCGCTGCTCCGCACCCTGCACGTGAGCCCCACGATCACCGCGCACCCCACCGAGGCCAAGCGCGTGACCGTGCTGGAGAAGCACCGCGCCATCTACGCGCGGCTCGTGGAGCTGGACGGCGATCACCCCCCGCACGAGCGGGCGCGGCTCATCGACGCGCTGCGGACCGACATCGACCTCCTCTGGATGACCGGTGAGCTCCGGCTCGCGCGCCCGACGGTGGCGCAGGAGGTGGCGTGGGGGATCTACTTCGTCGAGACCACGCTGTTCGACGCGGTGCGCGAGCTGCACGACGACCTCGACCGCGCGCTCGCAGCCGCGTACCCCGACGCCTCGCTCGAGGCGCCGACGTGCGTGGAGCTGGGCTCGTGGATCGGCGGGGACCGCGACGGGAACCCGTACGTCACCAACGAGGTGACGGCGCACGCCGTGCACGAGTACCGGCGCGCGTGTCTACGGCACTACGAGCAGCGGTTGGGCGAGCTGCTGCGCGTGCTCAGCATCTCCGAGCGCGCGGTCCCCGTGCCGGCGGGCTTCCGCGCCGCGCTCGGCGCAGCGCTGGCCGCGAGCGGTGCCGGCGAGGCGATCGCCGCGCGCAACCCCGGGGAGTTGTTCCGCCAGTGGATCGCGTGCATGCAGCGCCGCCTCGCCGCGACGATCGCGGCCACGGAGGAGCGCGTCGCCGGGGGCGCGACCGCGCCGCCCGGTGCGGCGGGCTACGCCACCGCGGATGCGTTCCTCGCGGACGTGCACACGCTGGAGCGCGCGCTCATCGAGTCCGGGTGTGAGGGGGTCGCGCGGGCGTACGTCACGCCGCTCCGGCGCGAGGTGGAGTCGTTCCGCTTCTCGATGGTGCGCCTCGACCTCCGCGTGCACGCGCGGCAGCTCCGCCCCGCGGCGAGCGCGCTGCGCCCGCACGTCGCCCCCGAGGGGGCGGCGGCCGCGGACGACGACGTCGCGTGGATGCGCGCAGCGCTCGCCGCGCCGCGGCGGGGCGGGCGCGAGGCGGGCGCTCCCCCGGAGGCGTCGCGCGAGCTGCTCGACCTCATCCGCCTCGTGCGGGAGCTGCGCGGCACCGTGGATCGCCGAGCGATCGGGAGCTTCATCATCAGCGGGACCGAGCGCACGTCGGACGTCCTCGCGGCGTACCTGCTGGCGAAGGAAGGGGGCGTGTTCATGGACGAGGCCGGGGTGGAGAGCTGCACGCTCGCCATCGTCCCCTTGTTCGAGACGATCGACGACCTGCGCCGCGCGCCGGCGGTGATGCGCGAGCTGCTCGGTGTGCCGCTGGTGAAGCGGAGCGTGCGCGCGCTGGGCGGGGTGCAGGAGGTCATGATCGGCTACTCCGACTCGAACAAGGACGGCGGCTTCCTCACCTCGAGCTGGGAGCTGTACAAGGCGCAGGCACAGCTCGCGCGCGTGGGTGCGGAGTGCGGGGTGACGATCGCGTTCTTCCACGGCCGCGGCGGCTCGGTGAGCCGCGGCGGGGCGCCGACGCACCGCGCGATCGCGGCCCAGCCGCCGGGGACGGTGGGCGGCCGGCTGCGGCTCACGGAGCAGGGGGAGGTGGTGTCGTTCAAGTACGCGTTCCGCGACGCCGCCATGTACCAGCTCGATCTCCTCGTCTCGAGCGTGATGGCGTGCTCGCTCGACGCGCCAGCGCGCGCCGGGGTGCCGGGCGCGGAGGAAGCGATGGAGGCGCTCTCCGGCGCGGCGCACGCGGCGTATCGCGCGCTCGTGCACCACCCCGACTTCCTGACCTACTTCTCCGCCGCGACCCCGGTGGACGAGCTGACCCGCCTCAACCTCGGCTCGCGCCCCGCGCGGCGCGGGGCGACGCGCTCGCTCGCCGATCTCCGCGCGATCCCGTGGGTGTTCGCGTGGACGCAGAGCCGGCACGGGATCCCGGGGTGGTACGGCGTGGGGAGCGCGCTGCAGGCGTTCCTCTCCATCCGCGGCGATCGCGGCGCGGCGATGCTCGCGCGCATGTTCGAGGAGACGCCGGTGCTCCGGCTCATCGTCGACGAGGTCGAGAAGACGCTGCTCCAGGTGGACCTCGACATCGCGCGCGCGTACGCGGCGCTCGTCCCGGACCCGGCAGTGCGGGAGACGATCTGGGCGATGGTCGAGGCGGAGTACCACGAGACGGTGGACGCCCTGCTCCGCCTCACCGGCGAGCGCGCGCTCGGCGAGCGGTTCCCGCAGTACGCGGCGCGCGTGGGGCGGCGGCTCGCGATGCTCCGGCGCGCGCACCACGAGCAGATCGCGCTCCTCCAGCGCGTGCGCGAGGGGCGGGACGGGGACCCGGAGACCGAGGCGCACCGCGCGGCGCTGCTCCTGTCGATCAACTGCATCGCGGCGGGGTTCGGGACCGTCGGGTGAGCGTACGGCCCGGGGGGGGGGCGCCCCCCCCCCCCCGCCCCCGGGGGCCCCCCCCCCGCCGGG
>JADGGM010000008.1 GCA_019689955.1 Gemmatimonadaceae bacterium | reverse complement strand
GGTCGACCTGGTCGCGGTCGACTACAACGATCGCGTCACCCAGGGCCAGGTGCTCGCCCGCGTGAACACCGACCAGCTCCGCGCCGAGATCGACCAAACGCAGGCCGCCCTCCAAGCCGCCGAGGCGACCGTGCGCCAGACCACCGCGACGCTCCAGGAGACCACGTCCCAGGCCGCGCGCGCCGAGTCGCTCTTCGCCGGCGCCATGATCTCGGCGCAGGAGCGCGAGAGCGCCCAGGCCGCGCTCGCCCGCGCCCAGGCCGCCGACGCCAACGCGCGCGCGCAGGTCGCCGCCGCACGCGCCGCGCTCGACGCCAAGCGCGCCCAGTTGTCCAAAGCAACCATCCGCGCGCCGATCAGCGGGATCGTCCTCGAGCGCGCCATCGAGCCCGGACGCACCGTCGCGGCCACGTTGCAGACCCCCGTGCTCTTCGTGCTCGCCGCAGACCTCGCGCACATGACGCTCGCCCTCGACGTCGACGAGGCCGACATCGGACAGGTGGCCGGCGGGGAGACCGCAACGTTCACCGTCGACGCGTACCCCGACCGCACCTTCTCCGCCACCGTGCGCTCCGTGCGCTACGCGCCGAAGACCGTCGAAGGGGTCGTCACCTACCAGGTGATCCTCGACGTCGCCAACCCCGACCTCCTCCTCCGCCCCGGGATGACCGCGACTGCGCAGATCCACACCGCCCACGTGCAGGACGCCCTCCTCGTCCCGAACGCCGCGCTCCGCTTCACCCCGCCGAGCGAGGCAACGCCGGGCAATGCGTCGCAGGGTGTGACGAGCGCCGAGTCGCGAGGCGCGGCGCAGGGGCTCACACGCCGCGTCTGGACCCTCCGCAACGGCGCGCCGGTCGCGATCCCGATCGCCACCGGGCTCTCGGACGGCCAATGGACCGAGGTGACGCGTGGCGAGCTCGCGCCCGGCACTCCGCTCATCACCGGGGTGCGAACCGACTCCGCGACGTCGCCCTCCTCCACACGCCGTACCGCGACCGCCGGCGCGCACCCGCCGATGGGGGTGGTTCGGAGGCCCAGTGCCCGGTGACCGCGCGCGCGAGGACGACCGCACCGCGCCTCCGCTGGTGCAGCTCTCCGGTGTTACCAAGGTCTACGGCGGGGGAGAGGCGGCAGTGGTCGCGCTCGCGGGGATCGACCTGCGGATCGATGACGGCGAGTTCGTCGCGATCATGGGGCCGTCGGGCTCGGGGAAGTCGACGTGCATGAACGTCCTCGGCTGCCTCGATACGCCCACCTCGGGCTCCTACCGCTTCCGCGGCGTGGAGGTGACGTCGCTCTCGCGCAGGCAGCGGGCGCTCCTCCGGCGCTACTACCTCGGCTTCGTCTTCCAGGGCTACAACCTCCTCAACCGCACCACGGCGCTCGAGAACGTCGAGGTGCCGCTCATCTACCGCGGCCTCCCCCGAGCCGAGCGACACCGCGTGGCGAGCGAGGCGCTCGCCGCGGTGGGGCTCGCCGACCGCGCGGACCACACCCCCGCCGAGCTCTCCGGCGGCCAGCAGCAGCGCGTCGCCATCGCGCGCGCGATCGTCACCGAGCCCGCGCTCCTCCTCGCCGACGAGCCCACCGGGAACCTCGACTCGAAGCTGAGCCGCGAGATCATGGAGCTCATCGTGCAGCTCAACGCGACACGCGGGATCACCATCGCGATGGTCACGCACGATCCTGACATGGCCGCCTACGCGCGGCGCACGGTGCGATTCCACGATGGACGGGTCATCGCCGACGAGCGCACGACGCCCGCCGGCGCGGCGGTCGGGTGACGCCATGCTCCGCGACACGCTCGCCATGGCCGTCCGCGCGATCCGGCGCAACGTGATGCGCTCCGCGCTGACGATCCTCGGAATCGTGATCGGCGTCGCGGCGGTGATCGCGATGGTCACGCTCGGCTGCGGGACCACGGCGCGCGTCACCGAGAGCATCCGGAGCCTCGGGAGCAACGTGCTCATCATCACGCCCGGCGCCCAGGCCGGGCGCGGGCCCGGCGGGGCCGCGATCGCAGGGCCGGCGTTCACGGCGCGCGACGTCACGGCGATCGAGCAGAACGTCCCGGGGATCGAGGCCATCGCCCCATCGGCCAGCACGCGCGCGCAGGCGGTGGTCGGGAACGTCAACTGGCCGACGACGATCACGGGTACCGACAACGGTGTCTTCCGCGTCCGCGACTGGTCGCTCGCCTCGGGGCGGGAGTTCACCGACGCCGAGGTCCGCGGCGGGCGCGCGGTCTGCATCCTCGGCGCGACGGTCCGCACGGAGCTCTTCGGCGCGCAGGACCCGCTCGGCGCCACGGTCCGCGTGCGCAACGTCCCATGCGAAGTGATCGGCGTCCTCGCCTCCAAGGGGCAAGGGATGGGAGGAGCGGATCAGGACGACGTGATCTTCCTCCCCCTGCGCGCCGCCCAGCGGCGGCTCATTGGGAGCGACGACGTGAGCGGCATCCAGCTCTCGGTGCAGCCGGGGGTCTCGACCGCGCAGGTGCGCGACGGCGAGGAAGACAACTTCCGCGTCCTCGACATCGCCGAGATCTCCAACGCCGTCGCGTCCACCACGCGCACGCTCACCACCTTCCTGAGCGCGCTCGCGGCGGTGAGCCTCCTGGTCGGGGGGATCGGGATCATGAACATCATGCTCGTCTCGGTCACCGAGCGCACGCGCGAGATCGGGCTCCGCCTCGCGATCGGTGCGCTCGAGAGCGACGTGCTGGCGCAGTTCCTCGCCGAAGCGGTCGCGCTCTCGCTGTTCGGCGGGATCGTGGGGATCGTGGTGGGGCTCGTCGGGTCCTACTTCGCGGTGCCGCTGGTGAACGTGCCGTTCGTGTTCGATCCGACGGTCGTCATCCTGGCCTTCGGGTTCTCCGGGCTGGTCGGGGTGATCTTCGGCTTCTTCCCCGCGCGCAAGGCGGCCCGGCTCGATCCGATCGAGGCGCTGCGACACGAGTAGCGGGAGACCGCGCCGCGAAGCGCGCTGCCCGCCACCCGCGCCGCGCGTGTCTCACCCGCGGACCGGCAGCTCCACGATCGACACCGCGTTCACGCCGCGGTTGTCTCCCGTGACGACGCGCCGGTGGTAATCGAACTGCCCCAGGTGATACGCCGTGTGCGTCGCGAGGTGGACGAGGAAGTCCCCGATGGCGACCTTGCGCCCGGCGACCTCGAGCGGGTATTCGGCGGTGAGCATCTCGTCGCGCACCGCCGCGAGCCCGCGATCCACGGCCTCGATCGCCGCGTCGAGCTCGGCGAGGATCGCCGTGCGCGGGACGTTGCGACGGGCGAACTCCGCGGCGCGGTCGCGCACGTACCCCGTCTTGCCGAGCACCGCGCCGACGAAGTGCTGCAGGTTCCCGGCCAGGTGCAACGCGAGCGTCCCGCCGGTGTTCGGGATCCCCGGACGCTCGGCCCAGAGGCTCGCGTCATCGGGATACGCTTCGATGGAACGACGCAGCGTCAGGAGCTCGCGACGCAAGGTCGCCTGGACAACGGATCGCAGCATGCAGGATCGTCTCCGAACGAACGGCAAGGGGTGAAGAGCGGCCGCACCGGCGCGCCGCGGCGCCAGTCGCTCGCGGCACGCCAATGTGGCCGCGCGAGCTACCGCGGCCAGAGCCAGCCGAAGGTGCCGGCGGTGAGCAGCGCGTAGATCAGACCATCGATCGTCGCCTTCACAGTAATCATCCACGAGCGCCGATACCAGATCGACATCTGCCAGAGCGCGAGCGAGTAGCCGACGAAAGCGACGGTGCCCACGAACTGAAAGACGCGCAGGTACTCGGCCCCCGCCGGCAGCGCGCGCCCGGCGACGTACGCCGCGAAGATCCCGACGACGATGGAGTACAGGAACCACTGGACGAGGTTCCCGGTCATCGATGTGACACCGCTCGGCATCACCGTCATGATCATGACGGGCCCCTGCTTCCGCTTCTCCATGAACTCCGGCGACCGATAGGCCTCCATGCTTCCGGCGCGCGGCACCATGTAGTCGCCCGGCGGGATGGCGAAGGGGCGCAGCGCGCTCATGATATCGTCCTCGTTCGGGAGCTTCGGGTAGTCCCCTTTATGCCAGGGGAGCACCATGTGGATGATCGAGCTCGCGATGAAGACGATCACGGCCGACAGCAGAATGGGTAACCATAGCGCGGTCAAAGCGGTCATGGCGATCTCCAGTGATTGGGGGGACCTGACGAGGAGGCTCGGACGGCAGCGGGCCCGGGATGGGGGACGCCGGGCGCGCTCTACGTTAGGAGATCGTACGGGGAGGCGCCAGAGCGAGCTCGGCCTGACCTGGGGCGTGACGCTGTGCTGGCGCGACCGTCACAGGATAGCCGCGCCGCCGCGGCGGCGCGGCGAACGATTCCACTCCCCCGCGCGTTGGGATTCGTGTCCCCGGCGCTGCGCCCGACCGGGATGCGCCGCGCCGGCCCGCGTAGGTCCATCCCGTGTCCACATATGGAGGCTGCTCCGATGGCGACTTCGATCTCGACTTCGCCCCGTACCTGGCCCACCGTACCCCTCGGCACCACCGGCATGCACATCACCCGCGTCGGCTTCGGCGCGTGGGCGATCGGAGGCGGGGGGTGGCAGTTCGCGTGGGGCGACCAGGACGACAACGACTCGATCGCCGCGATCCGGCACGCGGTGGAGCGCGGCGTCAACTGGATCGACACGGCCGCGGTGTATGGGCTCGGCCACTCGGAGGAGATCGTCGCCCGCGCGCTGCGCGACATCCCCAGGAACGAACGGCCGTTCATCTTCACCAAGTGCGGGCTCGTCTGGGATGAGCGCGACCGCACTGCCCCTGCCCGCCGCGTCGGCAACCCCGCGAGCCTCCGACGCGAGCTCGAGGCGTCGCTCCGCCGCCTCCAGGTCGAGACGATCGATCTCTACCAGATGCACTGGCCGGCCGACGACGGCACGCCGCTCGAGGAGTACTGGGGGACGCTCCTCACCTTCAAGGCCGAAGGGAAGGCGCGCGCCGTCGGGCTCTCGAACCACACCGCCGACCAGCTCGCCGCCGCCGAGCGCATCGGGCACGTCGACTCTCTCCAGCCGCCGTTCTCGGCCATCCGCCGCGACAGCGCGACGCGCGAGATCCCGTGGTGCGCCGCGCACAACACTGGGGTGATCGTCTACAGCCCCATGCAGTCGGGGCTCCTCACCGGCGCGTTCACCGCGGAGCGCGCCGCCAAGCTCTCGGCGGACGACTGGCGCAGCCGCTCGCCCGAGTTCACGGGCGAGGGGCTGAAGCGCAACCTCGCCCTCGCCGACGCGCTGCGCCCGATCGCCGAACGCCACCACACCACCGTCGCCGCGGTCGCCGTCGCCTGGACGCTCGCCTGGCCCGGGGTCACCGGCGCGATCGTGGGCGCGCGATCGCCGTCGCAGGTGGATGGCTGGATCGGCGCGGCGTCGCTCGTGCTCACCGAGGCGGACCTCGATGAGATCGCGCGCGCGATCGAGCGCACCGGCGCCGGGCGCGGGCCCACGCGGCCGCCGGCGAAGCAGCAGTAGCGAACACAACGCCCGAACGATCGACGGGGCACGAGTGCGCCCGTGCTCGTGCCCCGTCGCCGTCACCGCGCCCCGTCGAGCCCCGCGCGGCGGAGCGCGACGTCGCCGAGCGCGGCCAGGTCGCGTTCCCCGTCGCCGCGCGCAACGGCCTCCAGCAAGTTGTCGTGCACGAGGCTCGCAACGGGCATCGGCGCGCCGCCCGCGTCGGCCGCGGCCAGCGCGAGGCGCACGTCCTTGAGCCCCAACGCGAGCTTGAACCCCGCGGGCTCGTAGCGCCGCGCCGCGATCGCCGCGCCGTAGCTCTGGTACACCGGCGCGGTGAACACCGCCGTGGTGAGCAGCTCCAACAGCGACGCCGCGCTCACGGCGTTGCGCTCGCCCATCGCCGCGGCCTCGGCCATCGCCTCGATCGCCGCCACGAGCATGAAGTTCCCCGCCAGCTTGGCGACGTTCGCGCGGTACGGCTCCTCGCCGAACCGCCACGTCTTCTGCCCCAGCGCGTCCAGGACAGGCTGCACGCGGTCGATCGCCGCCCCATCGCCCGCGACGACGATGTTGAGCCTCGCCGCCGCGGCCATGTCCGGACGGCCGAACACCGGCGCGGCGACGTACGCCACGCCGCGCGCACGGTGCGCCTCGGTCAGCTCGCGCGCGAGCGCCACGGAGATCGTCGACATGCTCACGTGCACGAGCCCCGGAGGGGCGCCCTCGAGGAGGCGCCCGCCAAGGACCACGGCGCGGAGCGCCGCGTCGTCCGCCAGCATGGTGATCACCGCGTCGCCGGCAAATGCGTCCGCGGCCTCGCGCACCGGCGTCGCGCCGATCTCGGCGAGCGCCTCCGCCGGGCCAGGGGACCGGTTCCACACGCGCACGGTATGTCCGGCACGAACCAGATTGGCGGCCATCGGGCGTCCCATCGCGCCGAGGCCGATGAAGCCAATGTCCATTGTTCCGCTCCGAGAGGGGTGACTGGGCGTCCGCGAGTACAAGCGAGAACACCGGATTCCGGTTCCCGGCGCACCGCGCCGTCACACGGCTCGGGGAAAAAGTCGTGGCCGGACGCGGAGCACACCGCTCCACGCCCGGCCCCGCTCTCCTCGACCTCCTACGGCCCCCCGCGCCTACGGATTCCGGTCGATGCACCCGTGGAAGTTGGGGTTGTTCTGCTCCGCCGACACCACGGGGAAGTTCACGTCCGTCCCGTACGCGTCGCCGCCCTTGTGGTACGGGCCGGTCGGGAAGACGGTCTCCGCGTCGCGCCCGTACTGGCGCACCAGCCGGCGCAGGTCGCCGAGCCGGTGTCCGGTGAGGTAGAGCCAGAACGCACGCTCGGTGAACAGCGTGGTCACGCGCGCCGTGTCGCTCCCCGGATCGGCGAGCGGCGGAAGCGCGGGGGTGACGAAGTTCCCGCGGAGATCGTTGAGCGTGGTCAGCCACGCGCCATCGTGCGCCGCGAGGTCCGCCTCCGCCTCGATGAGCCGCGCCTCGATCCCGTCGGCCACCACGACGTTGCTCGTCCGCTCGGGATACTTGAGCTGGAGGAAGAACGGCGTCTCCCCGTCGAACCCGAAGTCCTGGATGTCCAGGATGCTCACGCGGGGATCGTTGGCCGAGATGAACGGGAGCCCGTTCCCTCCCTCGCGATCGGCCGCGCTGAAGGAGAGCGAGTTCCCGGTGTAGTTCCAGATGCCGTTCCACTGGCGGTTGGTGTTCGACGAGTGCTCGATCACGTACTGGTACGTCGTCGGCACCGCGGCGACGGCGGTCTTGGCGCTCGGGAAGTCGCCGAGGTCGACCAGCGCGCGCCCCTTCCCCACGCGCGCGAGGTTCGTTTCGCGTGCTGTGGCGTTGGGGACCGCGAGCGCGGAGTCGAACTTGGCGATCGCGCCCTGGAGAAGCTGGTCGCGCGTGAGCGGATCGCCGAACGTGATCGTCCCGTCGTCCTTCAGCGTGCTCACGGGGACCCCCGAGCAGAAGTCCTCGGCGAACAGCACGTACGCGTAGCCGGCGAGGGCGAGCACTTCCGCGTGCCCCTGCTCGTCCGGGGCGAACTGGTTGTACCGGTCCGACGCGAGCTCGCCGAAGGCACGGGCGCGCGCAAGGTCGGTGAAGAGCGCGCCCAGCGAGCCGTTGTTCGGGCGCACGTGGCGCTCGTCCCACTCGATGCGGTCCGGGAAGGTCTCGGCGTTGATCAGCTCATCGCTCATCAAGCCGCTCAAGTTGATGACCCCCTCGTGACCGCCGTTCGAGAGGTCGCCGCCCCCGCTGTAGGCGATCTGGAAATTGCTGACCGTCCCGGCGAGGAGCGTTGGGAGCGCTTCCGGCGAGTTGAGCTGTCCAGGGGTGAGGATGTCGACGTCCTTCACCGTGATCGCTCTGTCGAAGTTGCACGCGGCGAGCGGAGCGAGGCACAGCACCAGCGCCGCCCGGCGCCACCGTGCGTGCCGCGCCGAACGCTCCGCCGCCGGCGCCGTCGCGAGTCTCGTCTGCATGGAAGATTCTCGAGTCATGGGTAGGGACGCTCGTCTACCAGTTCACCGTGACGCGCGCCGTCCAGTACCGCACCGGCGGCTGCGTGAGGAAGTCGGTGGCGTCGTAGTTGGACGTCCCGTTGAAGTTGAGCTCCGGGTCGAAGCCGGTGTAATCCGTCCACGTCTTGAGGTTGCGTCCGGCCAGGGTGAGGCTCAGCCCCTCGACGCCGAGCCGGCGCGCCATCGCATCGGTGGCCATGAAGGTCACGGAGAGCTCGCGCAGCTTCCAGAACGACGCGTCCTCGATGAACCCGGCGTCCGTCCCCAGCGCGCTCGCGACGATGCGAGCCTGGGCGGCGAGCGGGGTGCTCGCGAGGTACGCGTCGGCGCAGCGCTGGATGATCACGCAGCGGAACGCCGCCGTGCCGTTGTAGATCTTGTTCCCGCCGCGGTGGTCGAGCAGCCCGGCGATGCGCACGCGCTTGAACAGCGTGACGGTGGTGCCGATCGACACCTCCGTCTTCGGGAACGGCGCGCCGAGGTAGGAGACCTGGTCGCTCACCGTGACTTCGTTCGGAGCGATGATCCCGTTCCCGTCCGCGTCATCGTACGTGTACGTCGGCTGCCAGAACCCGCCCGCGGGGGAGCCGGGGGCGAAGCGCTGGATGAAGTCGCCCGCGTTCGAGGAGAGGCCGATACGGATCGTGTCGATCCCCGGGCCCAGGCGGACGAGCTTGTTGTTGTTGACGGACCCCGAGAGGTTCAGGTCCCACTCCACCGCCGGCGTGCGGAGGACGTTCCCGCCGAGGGCGAGCTCGACCCCCTTGTTCGTCATCTCGCCGACGTTGATGAACTGCGTGTTCGCGCCGGTCGACGCGGGGAGCTGCCGGGCGACGAGCGCGTCGCTCGTGCGCTTGTGATAGAACGTGGCCTCGAGGCTGAGGCGGTCGCGCCAGAGCCCCGCGTCGAACCCGACCTCGACCTCGCGCGAGCGCTCGGGCTTGAGATCCTGGTTCCCCACGCCGGTGAGCTGCGCGCCGCCGAGCTCCTGCCCCTGCAGCTTGACGGCCGTCGCCACGTAGTACGTCACGTTGCTCCGGAAGCCGGGGCGCTGCCCCGACTCGCCGTACGCGGCACGGAGGCGGAGGGAGCTGAGGACGTCGCTCTTCGGGAAGAACGGCTCCTCGCCGATCACCCACGAGAGGCTGGCCGAGGGGTACAGCGCGAGGTTGAAGCTGGAGCCGAAAGCGCTGTTGTCATCGCCGCGCAGCGCCGCGCTCAGGAACACGCGGTCCTTCCACGCGAGCTGCTGCTGGCCGTACACGCCGATGGTGACGATCTCGCTGTTCTGCTCCGTGTTGAAGAGCCCCGTCGTCGCCCCCGCGAGGGAGCCGGTGCCCGAGGCGAGCCCCTGCCCCGCGGCGAGCGTCCCCTGGAGCAGCTCGTCGTTGTACTGGATGCCGAGGCCGCTCTTCGCGCTCAGCCCGGGGCGGAGCTGGTAGCTCGCGGTGCCCCCGAGGTTCGCGGTGTAGGTCCAGAGGTGGTACGGGTTCGACTGCCGGAGCCCGGTGCTGTTCGGATCGGGAGCGGCGATGACGCCGGGCGGGATGAGCTGCTGGTCGTAGCGCGACGCGAAGTCGACGCCGGTGGTGCCGATGATGCTCAGCCACCCGATCGGGGCCCACGTGCCGCTCACCGCGCCGAGGAAACGGTCCACGTCCTGACGCGTGTCGACGTCGGTGAAGACGGCCGGGGTGTTCCCGAGGAAGCCGCGCCTGACCGGGTCGTCGATGCTCGAGCCCAGGAGCCCCGACCCGATCGGGCCGTAGGTGTCGTTGTCGTTCTGCGGGAGGCGGATGCGGTCGCGCAGGTACGCCGCGTTCACCGTGACACCGAGGTTGTCGCGGAGCTGGCTGTGGAGGTTCGCGCGGCCGTTGAGGCGCCGGACCTCGTTGTTCGCGTACACGCCTTGTTCGCGCGAGTAGTTCCCGCTCACGAAGTACGACGTGACGTCGCCGCCGCCGGAGACGTTCCCGCCGAAGTGCTCGCGCCACCCGCCGCGGAAGACGCCGGCCTGCTCGAGCGGGTTGAAGAAGCGGATCGAGTCGCCGCCGGCCGTGTTGGGGATGACGGTGCAATCGCCGATCGACTCGCGCAGGAGCGAGCAACTCGAGGTCACGCCCGCGCCGCCCGCCAGCGTTCCGAGGCGCCCGTAGTTCGCGGGGAAGGTCGTGATGTTGTGGACCCCGCCCCCTTCGCCGTACGCGGTCCAGCGCGTGCGCCCCGCCGTGCCGTGTTTGGTCGTGACGATGAGCACCCCGTTCGCGGCGGCGGTGCCGTACTGCGCCGCGGCCGCGGGACCCTTGAGGATCGTCACGTCCTGGATGTCCTCGGGCTCGAGGTTGTCGAGAAGCGTCGGGTTCTGCCCGCCCACGCTGATCGACGTCGGGCCGGAGATCGAGGCGTTGTCGTTCGTGGCGCGGATCCCGTCGATGATGATGAGCGGCTCGTTGGAGAGCGAGATCGAGTTGGACCCGCGGATCCGGATGCGCGAGCCGCCGCCGGTGGTCCCACTCGGCGTCGTCACGGTGACGTTCGGGGCGCGAGAGGAGACGAGATCGGAGAAGTTGGTGATCGCAGCCTTCTGCACCGAGTCCGTGCGAATGGTCGCCACGGCGTTCCCCGTCTCGCGCTTGCGCTCCTGCTCCCCGCTCGCCGTGACGACGACGAGGTCGAGCTGGATCGCGGTGGCGGTGAGCGCGACGTCGGCGGTCGCGGTCTCCCCGGCGGTGACGGCCACGGTGCGCGTGGCGCCGGCGTAGCCGATGCGGAGCACGCGGATCTGCACCGAGCCCGCGGGGACGTCGGCGAGGCGGTACTCCCCGCGATCGTTGGTGATCGTACCGCGCGTGGTCCCGGTGAGCAGGACCTGCGCGCCGGCGAGCGGCTGCTGCGTGGCCTGATCGGTCACGCGGCCGCTGATGGTGCCGGTCTCGCGCTGCTGGGCCTCGAGCCCCCCGGGCCTCTGGAGCGCGATCGCCGCGGCAGCGAGCACGAATAGACGACGTATGGACATGAATCCTCCGAACGAACGGGTGGTCAGGGGTTCCTGCGGACATCGTGAGCGTACCGCAGACACCCGGGCGGAGGACGGGGGTCGAGCGCGCGCGCGCGGACACGCGCAGCGCGGCTGGCCGGTGTGGGATGATTGGCGCGTGTCACATCTCCTCCCGAGTGCAGCGGCAGGCGTTGTGCAGCCGGCCGACAATACAACGGGAGGCGCGTGGCAACAGGCGCCATGACGAGACACTTGCGTGTCTCGAACAAAAACGCACCAGATTGTGGAACCGGAACGCGCCGCGGGGAGCGGGAGGTGGGAGGCGCGAAGAGAAGCGGTCACCCCGCGGCGATCACCGCGCCGCGGTCAGCACGCGGCGGTCAGCGCGCGGCGGTCACCCCACGGCGCGCACGCGCGGGGGGATGTCGCTCGCAGCGATGAGCACGCTCTCGCCGATCGACGCCCCCGCGCCCGCAAGCTCGCCCAGCGTATCGCCGTGGTACGCGTGCTCGCCATGCTCGCTCGCGTCCACCCCCGCAATCTCGTCGGCGACGTGGACGCGCACGTGCATCACCGCCCTGATGGCGACGATGATGACCGCCGTGCCGCCCCCGGCGAGCGCGACCGTCGCCGCGACGGCGAGCGCCTGCACCCCGAGCTGCGCGGCGTTCCCCGCGAGGAGGCCGTCGGCGCCGGCGGGGTTCACGGTCGTCGTCGCGAAGACGCCGGTGAGGAGCGCGCCCGCGATCCCCGCGACGCCGTGGCAGGCGAAGACGTCGAGCGCATCGTCCACGCGGCTGCGTGCGCGGAGCTGCATCGCCGCGTAGCTCGCGCCCGCGCCGAGGGCGCCGATGGCGATCGCGGCGAGAGGCGTCACGTACCCGGCCGCCGGGGTGATCGCCACGAGCCCGGCCACCGCGCCCGTGGCCGCGCCGACAGCCGTCGAGCGCCCGGTGCGGAGGAGGTCGAGCACCATCCACGTGGTGAGCGCGGCGGCGGCGGCGGTGTGCGTCGCCACGAAGGCGCTCGCCGCGAGCCCCGAGGCGGCGAGGGCGGAGCCGGCGTTGAAGCCGAACCATCCGAACCAGAGGAGCCCGGCGCCGAGCACCGTGAAGGGGACGTTGTGCGGAAGGAGCGGCGCACGCCCGAAGTCGCGCCGCGCCCCGAGCATGAGCGCCGCGACGAGCGCGGAGGCGCCGGCGCTGATGTGGACCACGGTCCCGCCGGCGAAATCGAGCGCGCCGAGCGAGTGGAGCCACCCGCCGTCTGCCCACACCCAGTGCGCGAGCGGGTCGTAGACGAGCGTGGTCCAGAGGAGCACGAGCACGAGATAGGCGCGGAACCGCACCCGCTCCACCACCGCCCCGGAGACGAGCGCGATGGTGATCGCCGCGAACATGGTCTGAAACGCGGCGAAGGCGAGGTGCGGGATGGTCGGCGCGTACGTCGCGTTGGGCGCGGCGCCGACGCCGGCGAAGCCGAGCCAGGCGAGCCCGCCGAGCACCGGGGAGCCGGGCGCGAAGGCGAGCGAGTAGCCGAAGAGCACCCACTGGAGGCTCACGAGGCCGAGCGCGGCGACGCTCATCATCAGGGTGTTGAGCGAGCTCTTCCCGCGCACGAGCCCGCCGTAGAAGAACGCGAGCCCGGGGATCATGAGCATGACGAACGCGGACGCGACGAGGACCCACGCGGTGTCGCCGCCCGCGACGGCCGGGGCGGTCACGCCGGACCTCGGACGGCGATGGGAAACATAATGATGGGCGCAGGCATCGGTCCTCGCGGCTGGTGCTTGGGGGAGGATACGGCAGCCGGCGCGCCGTGTCAATAGAAATTTGACAAAAATGCACGAGTAGACACGCAAAACGGCTAGTTTTGTGGTTTTTTGAGCATATCGCATTTCTCATCTTGCAATTTTTGCACATTTCCGCGGACACATCCCCACTCTGACGCGGCGCGCGAGGGCCCATCTGACAGACTCAGCAGTACACCGCCCGCTCGGCTCCGTCAGGCGACGGAGCGCGCCCCGTGGGGCACTACCCGACTGCGCACCACCCACCCCAACCGGCAGACTGCACGACGCAAGGGGAGCGGGATGGCGCGACGCGAGCGCGGCGCGGCCAGCGTCCCGCGCACTGCCGGAACCGGAGGGACCATGTCTGCGCATCGCATGCTCATCGTCTACGGCACCACCTGGGGCCAGACGGCCAAGATCGCCGCGAAGATCGGCGAGCTGCTCACCAACCGCGGGTGTGCGGTCACGCTCGCCAAGGGGGATGAGCTCCCGCGCGACCTGAGGGTCGAAGAGTACGACGGGGTGATCGTCGGGGCGTCGATGATCGCGCGCCGCTACCAGCGGTACATCGAGCGGTTCATCGTGCGCTATCGCGGCGCACTCAACGCGATGCCGACGGCGTTCTTCGCGGTCAGCGGTTCGGCGGGGAGCCGCAACGAGAAGGAGCGCGAAGCGGCCGAGCACATCCTGCGCGCGTTCCTCGAGCGGACAGGGTGGCGGCCGCGGCTCACGGCGTCGATCGCGGGCGCGATCACGTTCACGAAGTATGGGTGGTTCACGCGCTGGATGATGAAGCGCATCAGCCGCCTCGAGGGGGGCGGGACGGACACGTCGCGCGACTACGAGTACACGGACTGGGACCAGGTCGCGCAGTTCGCCGACTCGTGCTTCGCGATGGTCGCGACGCCCGCGGAGGCGGCGCCGAACGCCTGAGGTGCGACGGGTGTCGCCTCGGCCGCGCTGCCTCCTCGTACCGAGCCTCGCCCCCGAAACGAGCTCGCTCGCGGCCATGGAGGCGCTGGCGTGCGCAACCGTGCCGCCAGGCGGCGCGCGAGCGCTTCTCGGTCGATCGCATGGTGCGGGAGCACCTCGATCGGTACGCGCAACTGGCGGACTGCTCGTGGGGAAGCGCGCTCCCGCGCGCGGGGTGATCCGCACGCTCCACGCGCGTCAGGGCGCCGAGCCGGCGCGAACCGGGAGCGCCGGCCCGAGGCGCGCGCCGTCCGTGACGGTGAAGTGCGCCGCCTGCACGTCGGCCGAGCTCCCGCCCACGAGCACCGTGAACGTCCCCGGCTCGACCACGCGCTGCATGTTGCGGTCGTAGAACGCCAGGTCGTCCGCGCGGAGCGTGAAGGAGATCGTCTTCGTTTCCCCGGGCGCGAGCGTGACGCGACGAAACCCGCGCAGCTCCTCGACCGGCCGGGTGACACTCGCCACGTCGTCGCGCACGTAGAGCTGCACCACCTCATCCCCCGCGCGCGACCCGGTGTTGCGCACGTCCACCTGGACCACGAGCGTGTCCGTCGCCCGCATCGTCGAGCGGGAGAGGCGCGGCGGGGCGTAGGCGAAGGTGGTGTAGCTCAACCCGTAGCCGAAGGGGTACAGCGGGGTCCATGGGACGTCGAGGTACTTCGTGGTGTAGCGGTTCGAGTCGCTCGGCGGGCGCCCGGTGGGCTTGTGCGCGTAGTAGATCGGCACCTGCCCCGTCGCCCGCGGGACCGTGACCGGGAGCTTCCCGCTCGGTGCGTAGTCGCCGAAGAGGATGTCGGCGACCGCGGGCCCCATCTCCGTCCCGAGGAACCACGTCTCGAGGATCGCGGGGACGTGCGCCGCGAGCCACGGCGTGGCGAGCGGGCGCCCGCTCATGAGGAGTGCGACGACGGGCTTCCCCGCGGCCACGACCCGCTGCGCCAGCTCCCGCTGTACGCCGGGGAGCTGGATCGAGGCGCGGCTCGACGCCTCGCCGCTCATGTCGCTCCGTTCGCCGAGGACGAGCACGACGACGTCGGCCTCGCGCGCCGCGCGCACCGCCTCGGCAAAGCCGCTCGTGTCGCTCCCCTCCACCTCGGCGCCGCGAGCGTAGCGCACGCGCGTCGCCGGGGAGACCGCGCGCCGGATCCCGTCGAGCACGCACACCGCGTCCGCCGCGCGCCCCGCCGCGGCCCACGGCCCGAGCACCGAGGCCGTGTCGGCCGCGAGCGCGCCGATCACGGCGATCGTGCTCAGCGACTTCGAGAGCGGGAGCAGGCCGTGCTCGTTCCGCAGGAGCACCATCGACTCGCGCGCCATCGCGCGCGCCGCGGCGCGGTGTTCGGGGGTGAGCGTCTGCACGCGCTCGCGCACGGTGTCGCTGTAGCGGTAGGGATCCTCGAACAGGCCGAGCCGGTACTTCGCGCGCAGCACGCGGCGCACGGCATCGTCGATCGCCCGCATCGAGACGCGCCCGTCGCGCACCGCGGCCGGGAGCGCGGCGCGATAGCTCGTGCTCACCATGTCGACGTCGACGCCGGCGTGGATCGCCAGCACGGCCGCGTCGGCGGGGTTCGCGGCCACACCGTGCGGGATGAGCTCCGCGATGCCGTTCCAGTCGCTCACCAGCACGCCGTCCCACCCCCAGGCCTCGCGGAGCACGCCGCCGATCAGCGCGCCGTTGGCGTGCATCGGGACGCCGTTCACCTCGTTGAACGAGGCCATGACGGACCCCACCCCCGCCTCCACCGCGGCGCGGAACGGCGGCAGGTACACGGCGTACAGCGTCTGCGGGGAGAGATCGGCGGCGGCGTAGTCGCGTCCGCCCACGGCGGCGCCGTACGCGGCGAAGTGCTTGGCGGTGGCCATGAGCGTGTTCGCGGCGCTCAGGTCCGTCCCCTGAAATCCGCGGACCCGCGCGCGCGCCATCGCCGCACCGAGGTACGGGTCCTCCCCCGCGCCCTCGACGATGCGCCCCCAGCGTGGATCGCGCGCGATGTCGACCATCGGGGCGAAGGTCCACTGGAGCCCCGCGGCCGTCGCCTCCACCGCGGCGATGCGTGCGGAACGCTCCACCGCCGCCGTGTCCCAGCTCGCCGCCTCGGCCAGCGGCACGGGGAAGATCGTCCGGTAGCCGTGAATGACGTCGTGCGCGAAGAGGAGCGGGATGTGCAGGCGCGACTGCTCCACCGCGATGCGCTGCAAGTGCCGCGTGTATGCCGCGCCGGCGACCCCGAGGAACGAGCCGACCGCCCCCGCGCGGATG
>JADGGM010000600.1 GCA_019689955.1 Gemmatimonadaceae bacterium | reverse complement strand
GTGGGGGGCCGGATGGGAGGTGGGCGCCGCGGCCGCCGCGACGCGGGGCGGCGCGCCACGCCTGGCGGCGCCCGCCGCGCACGGCCGGTCACGCGAGGCGATCCCCCGATGCGTCGGCGCCAAGCTGCGACCAGATCGTCAGCGCTGCGTCAGCGGATGCACCCAGCGGCGCGCGACTCGGGTCGCCGAGGGGCAACCGTCTCGCGCTCGCCGCGCCGCGACGGCGGAGCCGCAGCGTCGGATCCGTAGCGTGGCACTCGGCGCCGCCCACGGGGTACCTCCTCCCACGACCCGAGCCGCGCCCAATTCCCGTCGGCGGCGCGGAGGGACCGTCGCAGCGAACGGAGGGCCTACGAATCTCTCACTCGGACGCTGGAGCCCGACGCGACTCCTGACCGCCTGGTCCGTCTACTGGACCGGCCTGGTCCTGGCGACGTTGAGCCGCCCCCTGCTCGCGATCCTCCGCCTCTCCCGCGCCGGCGCGCACGGGAGCGTGTCGGCCTCCATCGAGAACGGCATGCTCCACGTGCGCGTGCTCCAGGATGGCGTGGCGAGTTGGAGCTGGTCCACCTCGCCGATGACGGCCGCGCTCTGGATCGCGGGGCCGCCGATCGCCCTCTGGCTCGCGTGGATGATCGCACGCTCGCGCCAGGCGCGAAGGGGGTGGGACGCTCGGCCGCTCGCCGCGCCCATGTCCGCCGGTGATGGTGTCGATGACATCACCGCGCTCCCCAGCCCCGGGCCCGACCCGTCGGCGGAGCGCACCGCACGCGAGCCCAGCATCGCCGAACCGCGTCAGCGATCCCGCTGAACGCGGTCAGCTCGATGCGTCCGACGCGTAGAGCAGCGCCGTCCCGCTCATGTACTCCTTCCGCATCTGCTCCCGCCGCTTGGCCGGCGTGAGGCGATAGAACCACCGCCAGAGCCACCACCCCGGCATCCACCGCTTCAGCCGCTCGGACCACTCCAGCGCCTCGCGCACTTCCCCGGCCTCCCAGCCGAGCGGCTTGAAGAACGCCAGCCCCTCTGCCGGCGCGAAGTGCGGCGTCGCCTGCGCCGCGTCGAGGTGCTTCCCCAGACGCTTTCGCAGGAACTCCAGGATCCGCGGCGACGCGAAGTCGATGAGCAGCCACCGGAAGCTCGGCTGCGCGCGGAGGTCGCGCGCCAGCGACGCCACCTGTTCGGGGCGGAGATAGAGCAGCAGCCCCTCCGCCACTACCAGCACGCGCTGTCCCATCCCCCCCACGCGTGCAAAGAGCGCCCGCCGCGCCGGCTCGTCCGACAGGTCGACCGCCTCGCGCGTGAGCCGGCACGCCGGCCTCTCGTCGCGCAGCTCGCGCGCCTTGTACTCGAGGAGCGCCGGAAGGTCCACCTCGATCCAGTGGAGCGTCGGCGGGAGCGGGAGCCGGTACGGCCGCGTGTCGAGCCCCGCCGCGAGGCAGAGCACCACGTCCACGCGGTCCTCCCTCACCAGGCGCAAGATGATCTCATCGAACGCGACCGTGCGCACCACCATCGCCCACCCCATCCCGCGCCCGCCGGGGAGCGCGCGCACGATCTCCTCGCCGCGCGGCCCCGCGAGGCGGCGCGCGTACGGATCGCGGAAGAGCGCGTCGGGGCGCTCGCTCTCCCACGCACGATACATGGCGACCCAGCGGGCGGTGTCCGAGATGTTCTCCAGTGTCATGCCGGACGCTCCCGATGCGGCGTCGCGACCTTACAGCCCGATCGCCACGCCAAGGTGGTAGGAGATGAAGTTCGCCCGGCTCCGGATCGGGCGGATGAGGAGCGATCCGCCGGGCTGGACCGTGATGCTCCCCTCGCGAAGGTACGACACGTCCCCGTTGTCGTGATAACGCGCCCCGAGGTCGATCAGGATCGGCGTGCGACCACCGCGCACCGGGATCAGCACCCCGCCCCCACCCGTCCAGGCGAAGACGAGATCGTCGAAGTGCTTGGTGTCCGCGAACGGCTCGGAGTTGTTGCTCCCCTCGATCGACGAATGCGTGAAGAAATACGCGAGCCCCGCCGTCCCCGTGACGTACGGCCGGATCGGGCCCCGCGGCACCATGAACTGCGGACCGATCCCGGCCACGAAGATGTCGTTGCTCGTCGTCACGTCAACGGTGATGAGACACCCCACCGTCTCACTCAGACACGAGCGCCGCGTCTCCCGGCCGTACACCAGATAGCCGGCGTCGAGCCGCAAGAGCGCCGCGCCGTTCCGGGACAGCCGCGCCAGGAACCCCACGTTCAACCCACCGCCGTTCCCGACGTAGTTGGAGAACTGGTCGTGCGGGACTTCGAGGACGCCGGTGATGTCGATGTAGAACCGCGTGGGCGGCACGATGGGGCGGATCCCCGGGCGCTCCTGAGCGCGCGCCGCGAGCGGGGTGGCGGCGACGAGCGCCAGCGTGAGGGCGAGCAGACGACGAGACATGGGCGGTTTCGCGGAAGGTGAATGACCGCGCGATGCCGAGGCACCGCGCCCCACGAGGGCAATTTACCGCCCCATCGCCCCCGCCGCCCCTCCCCTGGCTTCCGAGGGGGGCG
>JADGGM010000599.1 GCA_019689955.1 Gemmatimonadaceae bacterium | reverse complement strand
GGCTTGTCTGGGGGGGCGCGTTTAGTTGAAAACAGAGATGACGACTCCCCCTCCTTCGTCCCGCCCGCCTCGTCTTGACGGCAGATTGGTAAGCACTAACTTACCGTAAGTCATGCCTAACCGAGATGCCCAGTTGGACGCCCTGGGCGACCCGACGCGGCGCCGCATCCTGTGGCGCCTGCGGAAGGGGCCCATGTCCGTCCGCGAGATCGCCCACGGGTTCCCCATCAGCCGGCCGGCGGTCTCGCAGCACCTGAAGGTCCTGAAGGACGCGGAGCTCGTCGTGGACCGCCCGCAGGGGACGCGGCGCCTCTACGAGCTCAATCCCGCGGCGTTCGCGTCGCTCCGCGAGTACTTCGATCAGTTCTGGGAAGTCGCCCTGACGGCGTTCGCGCGGAAGATCGAGAGCCGGAACACGAACCAACGAGGATGACGACCATGACGAGCAGCGAGCTCGACGTACCCGTCCGCAAATCGATCACCGTCCGCGCCGGCGTCGCCGAGGCGTTCGAGCTGTTCACGCAGGGGATCGACACGTGGTGGCCGCGGACCCACCACATCGGCAGCTCGCCGATGAAGCGCGCCGTCATCGAGTGCCGCCGGGGCGGCCGCTGCTACAGCGAGCAGGTCGACGGCACGGAGTGCGACTGGGGGACCGTGCTCGTGTGGGAGCCGCCGCACCGGCTCGTCATGGCGTGGCAGATCACCGGCGAATGGCAGTACGAGCCGGACATCGACAAGTCGAGCGAGGTCGAGATCCGCTTCACGGAGGCGCCGGACGGGCGGACGCGCGTCGACCTCGAGCACCGCGCCTTCAGCCGGATGCCCGTTGGCGGGCTGGCCATGCGGACGATGGTCGACCAGCCCGACGGGTGGGGAGGCGTGCTGGAGCACTTCGCGAACCGCGCAGCAGCGCGCGCGGGCGCGGCGTGACCACCACGCGCGGCGGCCCCTTGATGGCTCCGCCGCACCACACACACTCTCTCAGGAGCCAGCCATGAAGCCCGTGATCCTGTATCGCGCTGCATCGGTCATCCTCGTGCTCTTCGCCGCCGGCCACACGCACGGCTTTCTCAACTTCAAGCCGCCGACGACGGAGGGGCTCGCGGTGCGCGACGCGATGAACAACGTCTCGTTCCGCGTGAGGAGCGGCGTGTACACGTACGGCGGGTTCTACCGCGGCTTCGGCCTCTTCGTGACGGCCTACCTGCTCTTCTGCGCGTTCCTCGCGTGGCAGCTCGGCGATCTCGCGCGGGCGCGAGCCACGGGGTTCGGCGCGATGGCGTGGGGGCTCGTCGCCGTGCAGGTGGCGTCGTTGGTCCTGAGCTGGATCTACTTCTCCCCCCCGCCGATGATCCTCTCCGCCGTCGTCGTCGCCTGTCTGGCGTGGGCCGCGGCGCTCTGGCCGGCGCGCTGAACGCGCCGGCCCGCGGCGCTCACGCGCGGAAGGGGCGGAAGAATTCCCGCAGCTCGGCGGCGAGAAGCTCCGGCTCCTCGTGCGCCGCGAAGTGGCCGCCGCGCGGCATCTCGGTCCAGCGCCGCACGTCGAAGATCCGCGCCCCCCATTCGCGCGGCGGACGGGCGATGTCCCGCGGGAAGATCGCCACGCCGGCAGGGGCCGCGATGCGCTCGCCGCGCGCGAAGCGCCACGGCGCGCGCCGGGTCTCGGTGTAGAGCCGAAACGAGGAGCTGATGGTCTCGGTGGCCCAGTAGATGGTGATGGTGGTGAGCAGGTCGTCCTTCGAGAAGCGCCGCTCGACGTCGCCATCGCAGTCGGACCAGGTGCGGAACTTCTCGACGAGCCACGCGGCGAGCCCCACGGGAGAGTCGCTGAGGGCGTGCGCGAGCGTCTGCGGCTTGGTGCGGTGCACGTGCGCGTACCCGCCCTCGGCTTCCCACCACGCGTCGCTCTCCTGCACGAACCGGCGCTCGGCGTCCGTGAGCGCGGGCGCGTCCGGGCCGAGGTAGCGCACGAGCGACGACCCGGTCACTGAAGTCACGTGGATCGCGGGTACGCGCGCGGCCTCGAGCGCGCCGAGCCGCGCCGTGATGCTCGCCCCCAGGTCCCCGCCGTGCGCGACGAACCGCTCGTAGCCGAGCACGCGCGTCATGAGCTGCGACCAGAGGCGCACGACGTCGTCGTTCGTAATGCTGCGGCCGCGCAGCGGACTGGAGAACCCGAACCCCGGGACCGACGGGACCACCACGTCGAACGCGTCGCGTGGATCGCCGCCGTGCGCGGCCGGATCGGCGAGCAGCGCGCCGAGGCGCTCCATCTCGACGAACGTGCTCGGCCATCCGTGCGTGATCACGATCGGGAGCGGACGCGGTCCCACGCCGCGCCGGTACACGTAGTGGACGTCGACCCCATCGATCGTCGTTCGGAATTGCGGGAGCGTGTTGAGCCGCTCCTCGATCGCGCGCCAATCGAAGCCGTCGGTCCAGTACGCGCACAGCTCGCGCAGGTACCCCTGGTCGGTCCCATCTTCCCACGGCGCGGCGCCGTGGGTGTTCGGCCAGCGCGTGCGGGCCACGCGCTCGCGCAGGTCCGCGAG
>JADGGM010000598.1 GCA_019689955.1 Gemmatimonadaceae bacterium | reverse complement strand
CGCCCCCGACACCGCCACCGCCGCCACCACCCGCGGATTATCGCGTGACGCCAAATAGATCGCCCCCCGCGTCCCGAACGGCGCCGTGAGCCCGCGGTTGTCGAAGTCGATCCGCGCGCCCGCGAACGTCACCGGCGGCGTCCCCGGCACGTCGGGGAGCGGTGAGGCATCCCCAGCGCCGAAGCGCACCGACGCGTCGAGCACGCGCGTCCCGAACCCGTGCACCGCCGCCGCCTCGTCCGGCGTCTCCTTCACCGCGCCGTTCCCGTCGTCGTCGAGGTAGGCCGTGTACGCCCCGCCCACCACGTCGAACACCACCCGCACCGGCGCCTTGGTCGCGATCGCCCGCGTGCGCGCGACCTCGAGGTCGTTCACCAACTGATACGCCTCCGACCGCACCTCGCGCTCCGGGGTCGCGTGCATCCGCGGGACCACGATCGCCAGCACCAGCCCGATCACCGCGAGCACCGTCAGGACCTCGATCAGCGTGACGCCCTTTCGCATCCGTCCTCCGCGCACGCGAGATCAGTACGCCGGGCGGTACGCCGTCTGCACGATGCTCCCCACCACCGGCGTCCCCGGCGGCAGGTTCGACGGATCGGAGAACCGCGTGTCGAACTTCCAATCGCGCACCGGCGGACTGTAGTACGAGCCCCACGTCCCACTCCACGACCCGAACGTCTGCGCGCTGAAGTGCATCGAGACGAGCGAGCCGCGATACGTGAACACCTTCCCCGACCAGTTCTCGAGGAAGCGCGGGAAGTTCTCGAGCCCGCCGCCGTAGTCGTTCGTCCCGCACACCACCCAGTCGCAGGCCGTCGGGGAATGGCCGGCGAGGATCGCGGCGTACACCGCCGTGGGCGCGGCGGTCGTCACGTTCTTGCTCGTGTGCGCGGCGTCGTTCCACGCGTTCGACAGGATGGTGATCGCGTCCCCCACCAGCGCCGAGGCGCGCCAGTCGAGGTTCGTGTTGTAGTCCCCCTTCACGTAGAGCGGGAGATTCGTCGCCACCGTGATCGGCGTCGCGAGGAGGCTCCCGTTCACGAGACGGATCGCATGGAAGGTCCCGATCGCCTGGTTCTTCCACCCCTGCACCGTCACGTACAGGATCTGCGTCGCGTTGCTCCCCGAGACCCCGGCCCACGCGAACAGCGCCTGCATGTCGACGTCGATCGCATCCACGCGCCGCCCTTCACGCCCGTCCCAGAACTGGCTGTGCTTGAAGATCGCGGCACAGGTGACCGGATCGGGGAGCGCTTTCCCCGCGGCACGCACCGATGCGCCCGACGGGATCATCCCGCCCGAGCACAGCGCGTTCGTCAGCACCGCCGACGACGGCACGGCGATGTACCAGTCCGCCTTCCACGCAAACTTCGCCTTGCGCAGCACGTCGTCGTCCCCGGCGTTGCGCGGCGCGATCAGCTCGGCCGGGGTCACGCCCGTGGGGAGGGGGAGCTTGAGCGAGTCGACCCCGTACGCGTCGGTCTTCAACCGGTCGTCGAACGCCGCGTGGCTCGCGGCCCGGAACGCGGCGGCGCCGGTGATCGAACGGCTGTCGAAGGTGAGCGCGTTCGCGGTGCCGGCGTCATTGTCGATCGTGACGCCGTTCAGGACCTCGTGCCGATCCTTGCGGTCGTGGAAGACCTTGTTCGGCGTGGTGATCGCGTCGTGGAACGCGGAGGCGGCGGAGCTCAGGTAGATGTTCCCGTTGGAGTGCACCCACCCGTCGAACTCCATCGGCGGCCCGTTCAGGATCTCCAGGTCCTTCTCGAAGAAGATCCCGAACTGGAAGACGGGGATCGCCTGCGCCTTCACCGACACGATCGCGCCGCTACGGTTCCCCGCGAGGTCGTGCACCTGCGAGCGGATGTCGTAGGTGGTGACGAGCGCGTACAACCCGGCGTACGGGCCGTCGGTGATCTGCTGCGGCTTGGTGGTCCCGGTCTTCGTCGCGGAGATGTTGTCGTAGACGAAGCCGGCCATGGCCATGGCGGGCGGGGTCAGCGTCGCGAGCTCGGAGTCGCTGATGCTCCCGTCATCCAGAAAGTGCTCCATCTGCGACATCACCGCGTCGGCCCCCGCCTCGGCCGCGTAGTTCACGCGCGCGCCGCGATAGTCGAGCCCCGAGACGCGCTGCACCATCACCACGCTGTTGATCGCCAACGCGATCACCACGGAGATCAACAGCAGCGCGTACAACGTGGCCTCGAGCGCGACGCCACGCCGCGGCCTCACGAGACGTTTCATGGCTCACCACTCCGTTCGAGACGCCAGGCGCGCCGACCACGCCGCCGCGGCGCGATGAGGCCCCGGGGTGCGATCGACGACGTCCGCAGAGCGTACACCCGCTCCCGCACACGCGCCATTGATCGCGGATGTGACGCACGAGGGACATTTCGACGGATTCGCGCCGAACGGCCAGTCCACGATGCACCTCCGTGGCACGCGGCGTCACACGCCGCGTCAATCCGAGCGGAGCAGGTGGCACGAAAGGGAGCTGGAACGATCTGAACCGCCGCGCCGGCCGCGCACCACGTGGCGGGCGCCGCCCGTCCC
>JADGGM010000597.1 GCA_019689955.1 Gemmatimonadaceae bacterium | reverse complement strand
ACGAGCCGGAGCTCCACGCGGTGCTTGGGGCTGGTGTTCCGGCGCAGGTAGTAGCGCATCCCGTTGGGGAGCGTCCCCACCGTGAGCGCCGGGTCGCGCAGCGGAGTCGCCCGCGGTGCCGGTGCGTCGTTGGTGTGGAGCGCTCGCGGCACTCCGGCGGCGCCGGGGAGCGCAGCGAGGAGCGCGAGCCCGACCCCGCCGATGGCGAGGCGTCGCATCTCATCGTGCGGCACGGTTCCCCCCGGGTTGACGCTGCAGCAGCACCTCGATGAGCTGCGCCAGATCGGTCTCCGAGCGGCCGAAGGCGGAGACGATCAGCCCGTCCTGGTCGATGAGAAACTCGTTCGACGGCGGCCCTCCCGCGTTGTTCACGAAGACGTACCGCGTCCGGTTCTGCATGGTCTTGTCGATGCGCCGGGCGTCCGGGGGTGGGAGCTTCCAGAACTGGCTCGACGTCATCGCGAGGACCGCTCGCGGGATCCGGTACGTGTCCAGCCATCGGCGCGCGAGCTCCGCTTCTTCGGCCGGCGACGGGGGCGCGACATAGAGGAAGGAGCCGTGCGTCTGGGTGACGATGACCACCTCGAGCGCGGGGAATCGCTCGCTGAGGCGACGCGCCTTGGCGAGCGTCTGCCCGCACCGGTCGCTCACGTTGCCGTTCGCGTCGGCGGTCACGCAGTAGTCGTGATCGAGAAACTCGACGAGCGTCACGCGCCCGGGGGCGGGGTGCGGGGCGCCGGAGGCCTCGCGTGGGAGCCAGTAGTCGGCGGTGATCGCCGGTGCGCGCTCCCCGATCGGAACCGGGAGCGCCTCGGGGCGTTCCCCGGTCCGGCTGGCCCACATGCTCCGCATGAGCGCGCTCAACGCCGCGGTGCCGTGGCGCAGGCTGTCCAGGATGGTCGCGCGCCCCGCGAGCACCTGCACGGCGTTGAAGACGAGCAGGTCGCCGCCGCTGCCGTCGTTCATCTTCTCGTACTTCTCCGACTCCCGCTCCGTGGGGGTGAGCGAGTCGGCCGCGGCGACCGTCAGCCGCGCCATGCGCCGCGCACGCGCCGTATCGCCGGCGCCCTCCGCCGCATCCATGAGCCGCGCGTAGAGCTCGATCCGCTCGATCCGGTCCGCCCCGCCCCGCACGCGCGCGAGCAGGAGCTGCTCCGCGGCGTCGAGCCGCTCCGGCCTCGCCTCGAGGTAGAGCCGCACTGCGCTGTCGCTGACCGCGATGCGCTCGCGGGGCGCGTTCGCCGGCACCGCCGCCAACCGCCGGGCGACGAGCGCGCTCGCGTCCGCATCCCGCCCGGCGGCCAGGTAGACCCGGAGCAGCAGGGCGAAGTCCTCGAGCGGTGCGCTCGATGCGGCGAAGCGCGCGGCGCAGCGGGCCGCGGTCTGGACGACCGGCGCGGGCTCCGGCTCCAGTGCGAAGTGCGGGTCGCTCGGCGTCGTGTCCCGCCACACAGTGAGCGCTTCGCGATGCAGCGCCTCGCGCCGCGCGCGCGCGACGGCCGTCAGGCACTGCTCCACCCGCGGATACTGGCCGACGTGGGTCGTGGTGTCGGGCCACGCGAAGCGCGTCTGCGCGACGGCGCGCGGCGCACCGAGTGCGAGCGCCAGCCCGGCCGCGGCCGCGACGCCGGAGGTACTACGTATGTAGGTCAGCATGTCAGATCGCCTCGATGGCGGAGGTGAAGCTGAAGTCGCGCGCCTTGAGCGCCGGCACGATCGCCGGGGTCAGCGCGGCTCTGAGGTCGTACGGGTTCTTCACCGGCCGGAACACCGGCGCCGGCACCCCCAACTGTTCGATGCTGTTCAACACGAACAGCGGGGACTCGGTAAAGCGGAAGTTCTTCACGGCCTTGGTGATCTTCCCGTTCTCGATCAACCAGAGCCCATCGCGCGTGAGCCCCGTGGAGAGGAGGCTCTGCTCATCCAGCCTGCGAATGTCGGAGAAGCGGGTGACGAGGAGCCCGCGTTTGGTCGCCGCGATCATCTCCTCGATGCTCGTGGTGCCCCCGCTCATCCGGTAGCCGGTCATCCCGCGGAGGGCGGCGTTCTCGTTGAGCCGCTGGAGCGCGTACGGGCGCGGGTAGGAGAGGCTCGTGAGCACACCCTTGTCGAACCAGGTGACCGGCTGCATCCACGGCTCGGGGAGGATCCCGAGCTCGGGGTCGGTGGGGTCGTGGCTGATGGTGATGCGTTCGTCGATCACCTTGAGCCCGAGCTTGGTGCGCCAGACCTTGAGCGCATCATCCACCTGGAGCGCCCAGGGTCCGTGCCCGCCCTCGGCGTACTCGCGACTCATGGAAGCGACGACGATCTCCATGAGGTCCGCGACGGCCTGCGGTTCGAGGATCACGGTGTAGCGCCCGGGCTCGAGCGCGACGGGGTTGCGCGAGGCGAGGCACTTCTCGAGCGCGCGCGCGGCAAGGGCGCTGCTGTCGATCTTCGCCCAGTCGTAGCTCGAGAGCCCGGCCCACCCGGAGCCCGCGCCGCTCGGGTCGCGCACGGTCATCGAGCACTGGGCCTGGGTCCACTGCACGTACGGCACGTCCCACGGCGCATTATCTAATAAACAACAGAAGCTGCCGAAGAAATCCAGAGTT
>JADGGM010000007.1 GCA_019689955.1 Gemmatimonadaceae bacterium | reverse complement strand
ACCCCCGACCCCGCCCCCGCCGCTCGCGGCGGCGCTGTCCGACGACGACGGCGCGCTGCGACGGCTGATCGAGCGGCACGTCGCGGGGGAGGCATCGCCGGAGGAGGAAGCGCTCCTCGCGCACTGGATCGCGGCCGATCCGGAGCGGCGGGCGTTCGTCGACGTGCTGCGCGCGGCGTGGGGGGCGATCCCCGACGCGCACGATGTCGACGTCGGCTGGACGCGCCTGGCACACCGCACGCGCCGCACCCGCGCGGCCACCGATGGCCCCGCGCGACTGACCACGCCGCGGAGCGCGCCGCAGTTCGCCGAGCGGCTCGCGCCGCGCCGCTCCCCGCTCGGCGCGATCATCGCAGCGTCCGCGGCGATCCTCCTCCTCGCGCTCGCCTTCCGCGTCGTTCGCACCACCGCGCCGAGCGCCGCGCCTCCAGCGGCGCCGACGGAGTACGCCACCACCGTCGGCCAGCGCGCCGAGCTGCACCTCGCCGACGGGACCCACGTCTTCCTCGCCCCCGCCAGCCGCATGCGCGTCGCCGCGGACTTCGGCACGCGGCGGCGCGACGTGTACGTGGAAGGGGAAGCGTACTTCGAGGTCGTGCACGACTCGACGCGTCCCTTCACCGTGTTCGCCGGGAACGCGAGTACGCAGGACGTCGGCACCGCGTTCGCCGTGCGCAGCTACCCGGACGACCACGCCGTCCGCGTGACCGTGCTCGAGGGGACGGTCGCCATGAGCGGCGCCGGGCTCCTGCGCGCCGGCGACGTGGGGCGCCTGACGGCGCAGGGCGCCGCGAGCGTACGCCACAACGCGAACGTCGACGCGCTCCTCGCCTGGATCCACGGCGATCTCGTGTTCGAGGACGCCCCGCTCGCCCAGGTGCTCCACGACCTGCACCGGTGGTACGGCACCGACGCCGTCCCCGCCGATTCGGTCGTCGCCGCGCTCCCGTTCACCGGCTCCCTGCGCGGCGTGTCGCCGCAGGAAGCGATCGACGTCGTCGCCGCGGCGCTCGGGCTGCGGGTGCGGCGCGTCTCCGCCGGGCTGGACTCCCTGCCGCGCCTCGTGCTCGAGAAGCGGCGGCATTGATCAGGAGGTCGACATGATCCCTACACCGTTCGGTCGTTCGCCGCGGCGCGCGTCCCATCGCGCCGCGCCCCCGTGGAGCCCGCATCGCGAGGACCGTCCATGAGCACCCGTCGCTCTCTCCGGGATCGCGTGCGGCGCTCCCTGGCGCACGCGGTCCCCGTGGCACTCCTTGTCGTCGCCGGCGGCGCCCCCCGCGCCGCGGCGCAGGAGACGCGCGTACAGACGGCCGCGTTCGTCCTGCAGTTCACGCCGGAAGCCGTCGCCAACGTCAGCAATCTGCCGGCGGTGCTGCGCCAGCCGATCACGATCGACCTCGAGCATGCGACGGTGGAGCAGGTGCTGCGCGAGATCGCCGCGCAGGCGAAGATCGATCTCGCGTACAGCCGCGCGGTGGTCCCGCTCGCGCGCACGATTTCCATCCACGTCACCGACGGCACCGTCGCCGAGGCGCTGCGCCAGGCGCTGCGCGACGTCCCCGTGGAGCTCTGGGTCTCCACGCGCGGCAAGATGGCGCTCGTGCCGATCATGACGACGGACGCGAACCGCCACGCGCCCGCGGGGTCCATCACGGGGCGCGTGACGTCCACCGAATCGGGGGAGCCGCTCCTCTCGGCCACGGTGAGCGTCGCCGGCACGCGCCTCGGCGCGCTCACCGATGCCGACGGGCGCTACACCATCGCCGAGGTCCCCGAGGGGACGTACTGGGTCCGCGTGCAGCGCCTCGGCTTCGCCCCCGACAGCCAGCGCGTCACCGTCCCCGCCAGCGGCACCATCACCGTCGACTTCGCGCTCCACCCCCTGGCCGTGCAGCTCGGCGAGGTCGTCTCGATCGGGTACGGCACCGCCACGCGGCGCGATCTCACCGGCGCCATCTCGTCGGTGTCGGCCGACCAGGTGACGAGCAGCCCGACTCCGTCGGTGGACCAGGCGATCGAGGGGCGGGTCCCGGGGGTGCACGTCGTGACCGCGAGCGGGCAGCCGGGGACCGGCGCCATGGTGCGCATCCGCGGCGGCAACTCGATCACCGCGGGGAACGATCCGCTGTACGTGATCGACGGCGTACCGGTGACCACCAACCTCGATGAGGTGACCACGCACACCCTCCTCAGCGATGGCATGGTCGGCCTCAACCCCGTCGCCGCGCTCAACCCCGAAGACATCCAGTCGATCGAGATCCTCAAGGATGCCTCGGCCAGCGCGATCTACGGCGCGCGCGCCGCGAACGGCGTAGTGCTCATCACCACCAAGCACGGGCGCCCCGGCCAGCGCACCGTGTCGGCGTCGGTGTACTACGGGATCCAGGACGTGCGGCGGAAGCTCCCCGTGCTCGACGCGCCACAGTTCGCGCGGATGGTGAACGAGGCGTACACCAACGCCGGCCAGACGCCCCCCTTCTCGGACACCGACATCGCCAACATGGGGCCCGGCACGGATTGGCAGGACGCGATCTTCCGCAAAGGGCCCGTCAGCAACGTTCAGCTCTCGGTGTCGGGCGGCGACGAGAACACGCAGTACTACATCTCCGGCGCGGCGAGCCAGAGCGACGGCATCGTGATCGGGACCGGCCTCACGCGGCGCTCCTTCCGGCTCAACCTCGACCAGCGGCTCGGCAGCAAGGTGCGCATCGGGAACCAGCTCACCTTCAGCCGCTCCGTAGGACAGGTGCTCCCCAACGCGGGGGCGGGGCAAGAGGTGCCCTCGGTGGTCCTCAACGCGGTCATGGCCCCGCCGACGTTGCCGGTACGCGATCCGACGACCAAGGACTACTTCATCGGCTTCAACTCGCTCACGGGACGGCTCTTCTCCAACCCGGTCGCCTCGGCGCTCGACATCACGAACGAGGAGCGGCAGAACCGCGTGATCGGGAACCTGTTCGCCGAGTACGACATCACGAAGGACCTCACGCTCCGGAGCACCTTCGGCCTCGACTACCTCAACTCGCTCCAGGACTACTACTCGCCGGTGAACACGCTCCCGGGGCGGAACACCCAGGGGCAGGGGAGCCGCGGGCAGGCGCAGACGACGAGCTGGCTCAACGAGAACACCATCCACTACAAGCCCGCACTCTCCGGTCGCTACGCGCTCGACCTCCTGGGCGGGATCACCATCCAACGCACCAGCACCGACCAGGTCTCCGGCAGCGCGCAGGGCTTCAACAACGACAACCTCCGGCAGAATGGGCTCAATAGCGCACAGACGTTCGTCGGTGTGTGGACGAGCCAGCCCCACTCGTCGCTCTTCTCCTCGTTCGCGCGCGCGAACGTCGGGATCGCGGACCGGTATCTCTTCACCGTCACCGGACGCATCGACGGCTCGTCCCGCTTCGGCGCCGGGAACCGCTACGGATTCTTCCCCTCCGCGGCCTTCGCCTGGCGCGCGTCCGACGAGCCGTTCGTGCGCCGCCTGGGCGTGTTCGATGACCTCAAGCTGCGCGTGAGCTGGGGGCGCACGGGGAACCAGGCGATCGGGAACTACGCCTCGCTCCCGACGCTCAACAGCACCGTGTACATCTTCGGCGGGCAGCGGGCGATCGGATACGCGGCGAGCACGCTGGCCAACCCCGATCTCCGCTGGGAGGCCACCGACCAGGTCGACCTCGGTCTCGACGCGGCGTTCCTCCGGAACCGCATCGCCCTCACCGCGGACGTCTACAGCAAGAAGACCAAGGACCTCCTCTTCGACGTCCCCGTCCCGTCGTCGTCCGGCTTTTCCAGCTCGGTGCAGAACATCGGCAGCGTCCGCAACCGCGGTCTCGAGGTGAGCCTCAACACAGTGAACCTCACCGGCGCGCTGGGGTGGGAGTCGTCGCTCAACATCGCCTGGAACCGCAACAAGGTCCTGAGCCTCGGCCCCGACTCGATCGTCATTGCGCCCGCGGGCGTCGGCGCGGGGGCGAACCAGAACCCCACGGTCCTCAAGGTGGGGGAGCCGATCAACTCGTTCTACGGGTGGGTGTACGCCGGGATGCAGGACGGCCAGCCGGTGTACAAGGACCTCAACAACGACGGCGTCATCAACGACGCGGACCGCACGATCATCGGGAACGCGGAGCCGAAGTACACGGGCGGGTTCACCAACCGGTTCACGTATCGCGGCTTCGAGCTCTCGGTGTTCCTGCAGTGGTCTGTCGGGAACAAGATCTACAACATCAACCGCGCGCTCCTCACGAGCGCGGCGGGGAACGCCAACCAGCTCGCGGACGTGATGACCGGCGGGCGCGGGATCCCGACGCCGAAGATCGGCAACGCGTTCGACAGCCACCCGTCCGACCTCTTCGTGGAGAGCGGGACGTACCTCCGCGGAAAGAACATCCGCCTCGCGTACGCGCTCCCGAGCACCTGGCTGCGCGACGCAGGGCTCGGCGGCATGACGCGCGTGCAGGTGTACGTGAGCGCGCAGAACTTCTTCACGAGCACGAAGTACTCCGGTTTCGACCCGGAGATCAGCCAGTACGCCGGGACCAACCTGGCGCAGGGGTTCGACTTCGGGACCTACCCGCAGCCGCGGCAGATCACCTTCGGCCTGAACGCCGGCTTCTAGACGCGGCGGAGCGCATCGATATGGACACGATCACCTCTCGGCACGCCGCGCCGCTCCGGCGGCTCACCGCGCTCGGTGCGGCCGCGATGCTCCTGGCGTCCGCGGCGTGCAACGACTTCCTCGACCCCAAGCCGACGGACGTCCTCACGCCGGAGAACTTCTACAAGACCGCCTCCGACGCCGTCGCTGCGGTGAACGCCATCTACGAGCAGACCAAGTGGTCGTACTGGCTCGGCTTCTGGTACATCTCCGACATCGCGACCGACGACATCATCGCCAGCGCGAACTTCGGCTCCGATGGCCACCGCATGGGCGACTACACGTTCGATCCCAGCGAGTGGCCGCTCGGCGATCTGTGGGGGAACGCGTACAAGGTCATCAACCGCGCGAACGCGGTGCTCGATCGCGTCCCCGCGATCGCCATGGACACGGCGCTCCAGTCGCGCCTCCTCGGGGAGGCGCACTTCCTCCGCGCCAACGCGTACTTCAACCTCGTGCGCTGCTTCGGCGATGTCCCGCTGATCGAGCACGAGGTCACCTCGCTCCAGGGGCTCGACGTGCCGCGCGACCCGGCGGCGGACGTCTACGCGCTGATCGTGAGCGATCTGCAGGCCGCCGCGGCCACGCTCCCGGTCTCCTACTCGGGGGCCGACGTCGGCCGCGCCACGCGCGGCGCGGCCCAGGCGCTCCTGGCGAAGGTCTACCTGACGCGGCAGGACTGGAACAACGCGGCGCTGACGGCGGGCGCGATCATCCAGTCGGGGCAGTACAGTCTCCTCCCGAACTGGAAGGACAACTTCCGCATCGCCGACGAGATCCAGAACTCGGAGAGCATCTTCGAGATCAACTACGATGGCACGCTCGACCCTGGCGCCGGGAGCGTGCACACGCTGTTCAGCATCCCGGCCAACTTCCCGGGCGGCGACGCGTACGGCCTCATGTACATCCCGCCGTCGTTGCAGGCGATCTTCGATTCGGCCGACACGCGTGGGGAGCACGGGACGTTCATGATCTCGGGGCGCACGGTCGACGCGCTCGGCGACACGGTCACCTGGGCCATGCCCCCGGGCCCGGCGTTCGCCAAGTACCTCGACGAGACCAACACCCAGAACATGAACACGCGCGCCTGGGCCTCGCAGGACAACGACTGGATCGTCCTCCGCTACGCCGACGTGCTCCTCATGTACGCCGAGGCGGTGAACGAGGGCGGACCCGAAGGCCCGATCACCAAGGAGGCCGCCCTGAACGCCGTGCGCACGCGCGCGCACATCGCCCCCGTCGGCGCGCTCTCGCAGGAGGCGTTCCGCGATTCCGTGCGCCTCGAGCGGCGGCGCGAGTTCGTCTTCGAGGGGCAGCGGTGGTTCGACCTGTCGCGGTGGGGGCTCCTCGACGCGGCGATCCGCGCCAAGACCGCCGAGCTCCAGACCCTCGCCCCCGGCGAGACCACGGTGCACGGCGTCCCGAGCAACCTCATGCCGATCCCGCAGTCGGAGATCGACATCAACCCCAAGCTCACGCAGAATCCCGGCTGGTGACCACCACGCACCCCATGCAGCGCGCGCCCATCCCCGGATGGGCGCGCGCCTCCGTGCTCGCCCTCGCCCTCGCCGCGACGGTGGCGACGGCCGCGGCGCAGAGCCCCGCATCGATCGATGCGCGGGTCGACGCGCTCCTCCGCCGGATGACGCTGGAGGAGAAGGTCGGCGAGATGACGCAGCTCACCATCCAGGCGGTCTCCAGGACCGAGGGGACGCCGACGGTCGAGCACCAGCTCGATTCGGCGAAGCTCGAGGAGGCGCTGGTCCGCAACAACGTCGGGTCGCTCCTCAACGTGTGGGACGTGGCCTTCACGCCGCAGCACTGGCGCGAGGTCATCACCACGGTCCAGCGCTTCGCCGCGCGCAAGCGGCTCCACAGCCCGGTGATCTACGGGATCGACGCGGTCCACGGCCACCACTACATGGTGGGCGCCACGGTGTTCCCGCAGAACCTGGCCATGGCCGCGACGTGGAACCCGGAGCTCGTGCGCCGTGAGAACGAGATCACCGCGTACGAGACGCGCGCGAGCGGGATCACCTGGAACTTCTCCCCCGTCCTCGACCTCGGCAGACAACCGCTCTGGTCCCGCTTCTTCGAGACGTTCGGCGAGGACCCGTACCTGGCGACCGTGCTCGGCGTCGCCGCCGTGGAAGGGGAGCAGCACGACCCGCGCCCCGACCTGGCGACGCTCCTCCAGTCGGGATCGCCGCGCGTCGTGCAACACGCCTCGCGGCGCGGCGCGCCGGCGCACGACGATCCGCCCGTGGGAGGCACCGTGTTCGTCGCCGCCACGGGGAAGCACTTCCTCGGCTACAGCATGCCGCTCAGCGGGAAGGACCGCACTACCGCGTGGATCCCCGAGCGGCAATTGCGCGAGTACTTCGTTCCCACGTTCAAGGGCGCGATCGGCGCGGGGCTGCGCACGGTGATGATCAACTCCGGGGACATCAACGGCATCCCCGTCCATTCGAGCCACGAGATCCTCACCGGCCTCCTGCGCCACGAGCTCGGCTTCACCGGCGTCACCGTCTCCGATTGGGAGGACATCAACAAGCTCTACACCGTGCACCACGTGGCCGCGAGCCGGAAGGACGCGGTGCGCATGGCGGTCATGGCGGGGGTCGACATGAGCATGGTGCCGTTCGACTTCTCGTTCACGCACGACCTGATCGAGCTGGTGCACGAGGGCGCGGTCCCCGAGTCGCGCATCGATGAGGCGGTGCGGCGCATCCTGAAGCTGAAGTTCGAGCTCGGGCTGTTCGACAATCCGGGCCCCGATCCCGCGATGCTCGCCAACGTCGGCGCGCCGGTGTTCCAGGCGGTGAGCCGGCAGGCCGCGGAGGAAGCGGTCACGCTGCTCAAGAACGATCGCGCGCTCCTCCCGCTCTCCAAGCGTGCCCGGGTGCTCGTCACCGGCCCCGGCGCGACGTCGCTCCCCGCGCTCCACGGCTCGTGGACGCACACGTGGCAGGGGACGAACGAGGCGATGTACCCGACGGGGGTGAAGTCGGTGCTCGACGCCATCCGCGCGGAGATCGGCGCGGGGCAGGTAACGTACGTCCCCGGCACGACGGAGCACGACGCGATCGACATCGCCGCCGCCGCCGATGCCGCGCGGCGTGTCGACGCGGCGATCGTGGTGCTCGCCGAGATGCCATCCACCGAGAAGCCCGGCGACATCGACGACCTCACGCTCCCCGACGCCCAGCTCCGCCTGGCCGCCGCCGTCGAAGCGACGGGGACGCCCACCGTGCTCGTGCTCGTGGAGAACCGCCCGCGGATCGTGCGCACGGTGGTCGACAGCGCGCGCGCGGTGCTCATGGCGTACGAGACCGGTCCGTTCGGCGGGGAGGCCGTCGCCCGCATCCTGTTCGGCGACGTGAACCCCAGCGGGAAGCTCCCGTTCACCTACCCGCGCTACACGGGGGCGATCGAACACTACGACCGCGCGCCGAGCGCCGACGTCACCGCCGACAAGCCCGAGGGCGGGTACGATCCGCAGTGGCCCTTCGGGTACGGGCTCTCCTACACGACCTTCGCGTACAGCGACCTCACGCTCAACGCGCGCGACGTCGGCCGCAACGACACGCTCACCATCTCGGTGACCGTGGCCAACACCGGCGCGCGCGCGGGGAAGGAGGTCGTGCAGCTCTACGTGCGCGATCTCTACGCCTCCGTGGAGCCTCCCATGAAGCGGCTGCGCGGCTTCGAGAAGATCGAGCTCGCGCCCGGCGCGCGCCGCACCGTCACCTTCCGGCTCCCGATCCAACAGCTCGCCTTCATCGGGCGTGACGACCGCCCCGTGGTCGAGCCTGGGGACTTCGACGTGATGATCGGCGGGCTCACCCAGCGCTTCACGGTGCGATGAGCCGCGCCTCCGCTCCCGGGCCCCGTTCCCTGTGCGCGTCGCGCGCCGCCGCGATGCTCCTCGCGGTGACCACCGCCTGCGCCGGCGGCAACGGCGGCCCCGCCGCACCGAGCCCCACCCCGCCGGGGGGCGACAGCGGCGCCGTCGTCGACGTCTGGCTCACCACCGCCGACGGTGCCAAGCGCCTCTCGCGCGAGCCCGACCTGCACTTCACGTCGGGGCAGGTGACCGGCGACGTCACCATCGACGTCGATACTGGAACCGTGTTCCAGGAAATGGTCGGCTTCGGCGCCGCCATCACCGACGCGTCGGCGTGGCTGCTGCAGAACCGCATGTCGCCCGCCCAGCGCGACGCGCTCCTCCACGAGCTGTTCGGGCGCGACCCCGGGATCGGGTTGAGCTTCACTCGCCTCACCATGGGCGCCTCGGACTTCTCCCTCCGGCAGTATAGCTACGACGACATGCCCCCCGGCGAGACCGACTCCGCGCTCGCCCACTTCTCGATCGAGCCCAACCGTGCCGACGTGCTCCCGGTCGTGAAGGAGGCGCTGTCGATCAACCCGCACCTCACGATCATGGCCTCACCGTGGAGCCCGCCTGGGTGGATGAAGACCACCGGGAGCCTGATCCAGGGGACGCTCCGCCCCGAGGCGTACGCGCCCTTCGCAGAGTACTTCGTGCGGTACCTCCAGGCGTACGCCGCGGAGGGGGTCCCCATCCAGGCGATCACCATCCAGAACGAGCCCCACTACGAGCCGTCGAACTACCCCGGGATGCGCCTCGATCCCGCCACGCGCGCGCTCGTGATCGGCCGCTACCTGGGGCCCCGCTTCGCCAGCGCCGGGATCCACACGCTGATCCTCGACTGGGACCACAACTGGGACGAGCCCAACTCCCCCCTCCAGGTGCTCGCCGACTCCGTCGCGCGGTCGTACATTGCCGGTGTGGCCTGGCACTGCTACAATGGCGACGTGTCGGCCCAGACCACGGTGCACGACGCCTACCCGACCAAGGACGCATACTTCACCGAGTGCTCCGGGGGGGAGTGGTCGCCGGGCTTCGCCGACAACCTGAAGTGGTTCGTGGGGACGTTGATCATCGGCAGCACCCGCGGGTGGGCGAAGGGGGTACTCTTCTGGAACCTCGCGCTCGATGAGAACCATGGGCCGCACACCGGCGGCTGCGGCGACTGCCGCGGCGTGGTCACGATCGACTCGCACACCGGCGCCGTGACGCGCAACGTGGAGTACTACGCGCTCGCGCACGCGAGCCGCTTCGTGCGGCCGGGCGCGCACCGCATCGCCTCCACCTCCGGCGTCCAGGGGGTCGCGAGCGTCGCGTTCCGCAACGCCGACGATGGGTCCACGGCGCTCATCGTGCTCAACACCGCCGCCACGGCGCGCACGCTCGTCGTGCGCGCGGGCAGGAACGCCTTCCGCGCCACGGTCCCCGCCGGCGCCGCCGTCACCTTCCACTGGGAGTGAGAGCCGCCCGTGCGATCGGTTCCCATCGTGCACCTCACGCAGATCGACTACGTCGTGATGGCCGTGTACTTCGTCGTCGTGCTCGGCGTCGGGTGGCTGCTGCGGCACGTGATGCGCACGAGCACGGACTTCTTCCTCTCCGGGCGCTCGCTCCCGCCGTGGGTGACGGGGCTCGCCTTCATCTCCGCCAACCTCGGCGCGCAGGAGGTGATCGGGATGGGCGCCTCGGGGGCGAAGTACGGGATCGCAACGAGCCACTTCTACTGGGTGGGCGCCATCCCGGCGATGGTGTTCGTCGGGCTCTTCATGATGCCCTTCTACTACGGCTCGCGCGCCCGCTCCGTCCCCGAGTACCTCAAGCTCCGCTTCGATGAGAAGACGCGCACGCTGAACGCGGTCTCCTTTGCGGTGATGACGATCTTCTCCTCCGGGATCTCGATGTACGCGATGGGGAAGCTGTTCAACCTGCTCCTCGGATGGAGCTTCGACGTGAGCGTGCTCGTCTCCGCGGCGATCGTGCTCGCGTACGTGCTCCTCGGCGGGCTCACGAGCGCGATCTACAACGAGGTCCTGCAGTTCTTCCTCATCGTGTTCGGCTTCGCCCCGCTGGTCTGGCTCGGGATGCGCGCGGTCGGTGGGTGGGACGGGCTCGTCGCGCGGCTGGGGGAGGTCGCCACGGCGCGCGGGCTCCCGGCGGACGCGTACACCCATGCGTGGCAGACCATGGGGAACGCCGCGCAGAACCCGGTGGGCGTGGAGTGGTTCGGGCTCGTGATGGGGCTCGGCTTCGTGCTCTCCTTCGGCTACTGGTGCACCGACTTCCTCGTGGTCCAGCGCGCCATGGCCGCCGACTCGATGACGGCCGCGCGCCGCACGCCGCTCATCGCCGCGGTGCCGAAGATGCTCTTCCCCTTCCTCGTGATCCTCCCGGGGATGATCGCGCTCGTCCTCGGCGCGGCGCACGGGGCGGGGCAGGGGCTCATCCCGGCCAAGCTCAGCGCCGCCGGCACGCCGCTCGTCGACAGCGCCGGCCGCGTGGTGCTCGACTACGACCTCGCCACGCCGATGATGCTCGTGCGTCTCTTCCCGAGCGGAATGCTCGGCGTGGGGCTCACGGCGCTCCTCGCGTCGTTCATGTCCGGGATGGCGGGGAACGTGACCGCGTTCAACACGGTGTGGACGTACGACATCTACCAGAGCCACATCCGCCGCGGCGCGTCGGACGCGCACTACCTGTGGATGGGGCGCGCGGCGACGGTCGGCGGGATCGCGCTCTCCGTGGGCGCGGCGTACGTCGCGGGGGCGTTCAACAACATCATGGACCTCCTGCAGCTCGTCTTCGCCTTCGTCAATGCGCCGCTCTTCGCGACGTTCGCGCTCGGGATGTTCTGGCGCCGCACCACGGGGCACGGCGCCTTCGTGGGGCTCCTCGCCGGCACCATCGGTGCGGCGGTCCACCACGGGCTCACCCTCCCGGCCGGCGCGCCGGTGGGGGTGAAGGGCGGCTACCTCGCGGTGCTGCACGTGTACCCGAGCGAGCTCGCGCAGACGTTCTGGACCGCGATCGTGGCGTGGGTGACGTGCGTGGTGGTGACGATTCTCGTGAGCCTCGCCACGCGTCCGAGGCCGGACGAGGAGCTGCGCGGGCTCGTGTACGCGCTCACGCCGCGCCCCTCGGAGCGCGAGCTGCGGTGGCTCGAGCGGCCGTGGGTACTCGGCGCGGCGGTGCTCGTGCTCACCGCGGCGCTGAACTTCGTGTTCTTCTGATGAGGAGCCGGCCATGAGCGGAGCCACGGGGATCGACGTCCGTTATCCGATCGGCGCCCTGTTCACCGTGCTCGGGCTCATCCTCGCCGGCTACGGCCTCGCCACGGCGTCGGACACGGCGCGCTACGAGCCCTCGCTCTCGGTGAACATCAACTTGTGGTGGGGGCTCGTCATGCTCGCCTTCGGCGTGGTGCTCCTCCTCCTCGCCTGGCGCAGCCGCGCGGCGTCCGCGGATCGCCCGGCGGAGGAGACGCCGGAGGGGCGCCTCACCGAGCAGCGCGAACACGTGCTGGGGCTGGAGAAGGACTAGCGCCGAGCCCGCCCGGCCGCTCCGGCGGCGATACCTTGACATCCGACAACACACCCCGCATCGTGTTGTCGAACGTCGAGGCATTGAGCCGCCGGAGGCCGCGTCATGTCCGATCGCGCCGATCTGCTGCAGGGGACGCTCGACCTGCTGATCCTCAAGACGCTCGTGCTCGGGCCCCTGCATGGGTGGGGGATCTCCAAGCGCCTGCGCCAGCTCTCCGACGACGTGCTCGACGTGGGGCAGGGGAGCCTCTATCCGGCGCTCTATCGCCTCGAGGAGAGGGGGTGGGTGAGCGCCGAGTGGGGGACGAGCCCCGAAGGACGGCGGGCGAAGTTCTATACGCTCACCCGGCAGGGGAAGAAGCAGCTCCTCGCCGAGCAATCGCAGTGGCGCCTCTTTGCCACCGCCGTCGAGCAGGTGCTCCGTGCCACGTGACGGCATGGGGCGCGCCCTCGAGTGCGTGCAACGCCTCGCGCGCCGCGCTCGTGCGCTGACTCGGGCCCGCACGCTCGACGCGGAGCTCGACGCGGAGGTCCGGCTCCACATCGACCTCGAGACCGACGACCTCGTGCGCACGCGCGGCCTCTCCCCCGAGGAGGCGAGGCGCCGCGCCCTCGTCGCGTTCGGCGGGGTCGAGCGGTACAAGGAAGCGCAGCGCGATGCGCGCGGCGTGCGGTGGATCGAGGAGCTGGCGCAGGACCTCCGCTACGCGGTGCGCGGCCTCCTGCGGAGCCCCGCCTTCTCCCTCTCCGCGGTGCTCGTGCTCGGCCTCGGCATCGGCGCGACGACGGCGGTGTTCAGCGCCGTGCACGCCGTGCTGCTCGCCCCGTTCCCGTATCCGCGCGCGGATCGGATCGTGCGCATCTACCAGCAGGACGGCCCCACCAACCGCTGGGGGCTCTCCGTGGTGGACTTCCGCGCCATCGAGGCGCAGCAGCGGAGCTTCAGCGCGGTCGGCGTGCTCAAGTGGAGCGATGTCCCGGCATCGGTCGGCGGACGGACGGAGCAGCGGCGCGTCGTGTGGGCCACGTCGGGGATCTTCCGCGCGCTCGCGGTCCACCCGGCGTACGGGCGCGCGCCGACGCCGGACGATGATCGCCCGGGCGCGCCGCGCGTCGTCGTGGCGAGCGATGCGTTCGCCGTGCGGGCCTTTGGGAGCGCGGCGAGCGCGGTGGGGAAGACCGTGGCCATCGATGGCCTCTCGCACACGATCGTCGGCGTGCTCGCCCCCGAGGTGCGGCGGCTCGCGGGGGTCCGGGGCGATCTCTGGCCTGCGTTCCAGCTCCCGACCCCGACGCGCCGCGGGCCGTTCGGCCACGTCGTCATCGCGCGGCTGGCCGACGGCGTCACGCTGGACGCCGCGGCCGCCGACCTCGCCGGGATCAGCGAGCGCCTCTTCCCCGAGTGGGCGTCGAGCTACCAGAACGCGCGCGCGCGCTTCACGCCCGTGCCGTTGCGGGAGACGATCGTCGTGAACGCGCGGAAGGCGCTCGGGCTGTTCGGGGTGGCGGTGTCGCTCGTGCTCCTGGTGGCGGTGGCGAACGTGTCGCACCTGGTGCTCGTGCGGGTCATGGGGCGCTCGCGCGAGGTGGCGCTCCGCACCGTGCTCGGCGCCACGCGCGCACGGCTCGCGCGCATGTGGATCACCGAGAGCGTCGTGCTCGCGGCTGCGGGGGGCGCGGCCGGGCTCCTCGTCGGGGCGCTCGGCCTCCGGGTCCTCGTCGCCGTCAACGCCAACCTCGCGCGTATCGATGAGGCGCGGCTCGATACGACAGCGGTGCTCTTCGCGGCGGGCGTGTCGCTCGTGGTCGCGGTGATCATGGGGGCCTATCCCGCCGCGCTCCTCCTGCGCCGCGACCTCGGCACGGCGCTGCGGAGCGGGGACCGGTCCGTGGCTGGGGCGCGCCGCGTGCAGTCGCTGCGCGGCGTGCTGCTCGTGGCCGAGCTCGCGCTCACCGTGCCGCTCCTCGCGGCGACCGGGCTCCTGCTCAACAGCATCGTGCGGCTCGAGCGCGTGGACCCCGGCTTCCCGCCGGAGCACCTGCTCGCGCTCCACGTCGCGCTCCCCGCCGCGCAGTACGCCGACGATTCCTCGATCGCGACGCTGTGGACCCGCGCGCTCCCGCGCATCCGCGAGGTGCACGGGATCGTGCACGCGGGGCTCGGCACCGCCATGCCGCCCGACGATCCGTGGGACGAGAACAACTTCGATCTCATCGACTATCCCGTTCCGTCCGGCGGTACGCAGCCGGTCTCGCCGTGGCCGCTCGTGACGAGCGAGTACTTCGCCGCGCTCGGCGTGCCGCTCCTCGCGGGGCGCCTCTTCGGGCCGGCGGACACGGTGGGCGCGCCGCCCGAGGTCGTGGTGAGCCGGTCGTGGGTGCGTCACTACCTCCCCGACGGCCGCGCCGTGGGGCGCCAGCTCATCGCGGGCGGGTGCACGTCGTGCCCGCCGACGACCATCGTCGGCGTGGTGGGGGACGTGAAGTACCGCGGGCTCGCCGAGTCGGGCGATGCCGTGTACGAACCCCTCTCGCAAGGCTGGTCGCGCGACGTGAACCTCTTTCTGCGCACCACGGGATCGAGCGCCGAGGTCGGGGCGCGCGTGCGGGCCGTGCTCCAATCGCTCGAGCCCGGGGCATCGCTCGACGGTCCGGTGCTCGTGTCCGATCGTCTCGCGGAGTCGGTCGCCCGTCCGCGCGCGTGGACCGCGCTCCTCGCCAGCTTCGCCGGCGCCGCGCTGGTGCTCGCGGCGATCGGGATCTTCGGCACGCTCTCCGACGTCGTGAGCGCCCGCCGCCGCGAGATCGGGGTGCGGATGGCGCTCGGCGCGACGCCGCGCGCCATCGTGAGCGCGGTCGTGGGGCAGGGGATGCGCTACGCGCTCGCCGGTGCCGTGCTCGGCCTCGCGGCCGCAGCGGCCGGGGCGCGGTGGATGGGGAGCGTGCTCTTCGAGGTGAGCCCCGGCGATCCGCTCACGCTCGCGGCCGTCACCGTGCTCCTGCTCGCTGTCGCCGGCATCGCCTGCTGGCTCCCCGCCCGCCGCGCCGCGACGGTGGACCCGGCGGACGCCATCCGCGTCGAGTAGCCCTCCCCATCCAGCCCTCCCCTCTTGCGCCGGGTGCCGCCCGCGCGCTAGGTTGCGTTTAACAGGATTGTCAAACATGACAGTCAAATCCAGGCGATCGCGCGAGGCGCCGCCGCCCGCGGCCGATGGCGATACCGAGCAGCGCATCCTCGAGGCCGCGCACCGCGTGTTCGTGCGGCGCGGGACCGCGGGGGCGCGCATGCAGGAGATCGCCGCCGAGGCCGGCGTGAACCACGCGCTCCTCCACTACTACTTCCGCAGCAAGGCCGCGCTCGCGCGCGCCGTCTTCCAGACCGTCGCACGACGCCTCCTCCCGCCGGTCATGGCGGCGCTCGGATCGGACGCGCCGATCGAGGAGAAGGTCGAGCAGGTGATCCACCTCGAGATCGATCACCTGTCGCAGCACCCCTTCCTTCCCGCGTATCTCATCGGCGAGCTGCACCACGACCCGCAGCGCGCGCGCGAGCTCGCCACCGCGGCGCTCCAGGCCGACCCGGCCCAGGTGCGCCCGCGCGTGATGGCGACGCTGCGCCGCCAGATCGCGGAGGCGGTGCGCGCGGGGACCATGCGCCCCATCACGCCCGAGCAGTTCACGGTCAATCTCCTCTCGCTCTGCATCTTCCCCTTCGCCGCCCGTCCCATGTTGACGACGATGCTCGGCCTCGACCAGAAGGCGTACGAGCGCTTCATCGCGCAACGCCGCGCGGAGCTGCCGGCGTTCTTCCTGCGAGCGCTCCGGCCATGACTCGCGCGCGTGCATGGATGCGTCGGCTCGGCTCCCTCGCCGCGGCCGCCGCGGCGAGCGGGGCCGCCGCGCAGCAGAGCCCCGCGGTGCCGGGCGACTCGCTCCGCCTCGGCGCGCTCGTCCAGCAGGCGCTCGCCGCGGACCCGCGCCACGCGCAGCTCGACCTGTACGCGCGCCAGGCGGACCTTCGTCTGCGCACCATCGCCGCCGAGCGGTTGCCGTCGTTCAGAGGGGAAGGGGAGGCGCAGTATCAGTCGGACGTCGTGCACATCCCGATCGAGCTGCCGAGCGGGCAGCGCATCCCCTCGCCCACCAGGGACACGTACGACGTGCACGTGGGGGTGGAGGAATCGCTGTTCGACCCATCGCGTGCGCCGCGGGCTGCAGTGGAGCGTGC
>JADGGM010000596.1 GCA_019689955.1 Gemmatimonadaceae bacterium | reverse complement strand
GACGATCGGAGGGCGGTCGGGCGTACCGGAAAAAGAGAACGGGGAGCCGCGCGCGAGCGCGGCTCCCCGTTCGGCCCATGGACGGCTCAGGCGCCGCGGCGCACGGCGCGCACGCGGAGGTCGGAGGCCTCGTTGAGGCGCAGCGTGGGGCGCGTAGGCTCTTCCGCCTGCGCCTCGGCGGCGCGGCGGCGGTATGGGACCAGGTCCTCCCCCAACACCACGAGGGAGCGCGTCACCACGGTGCTGGCCAGCGGCTCCGGGATCCCCATCACGCGCACGTACGTCTCGATCGCGCGGTCGAAGGGGAGATCCTCGGCGAGGGTATCGACGAACATCAGCGCATTGTCCACGTGCGCCCGCACGATGGACTCCTCAGCCCGGGCCTGCGCGAGGCGCAGCCGCTTCTCGGCCGCGGGATTGAGCTTGCGCGCAAAGATTCGTTCGGGGAACAGCGTGCCCCACATATATGCTCCATCGAAGGAGTGCACGGCCGCCAACGACGACAGCGGCCGTTCGTGTCGAATTTCAAGCACAGAGCGTACCAATGGCTCCGCGATCATCAATGACGAAAGAGCGCGCTCCGGAGATTCAAAACAATGCGGATCCAGCCATTCTGACCGACGGAACGGCAGGCGCTTCGGTCAACTCCGCGGAATCCTCCTGGGCGCCGGCTAGGCGCCGCGAAGCTCCTCGCGCAACACCACCACGCTGCTGATGAAGATGAGCAGCATGAGCGTCGCGGAGGTGACACACCACATGCACACGGCGTGGATCACGAACAGTTCCAGGTAGGTGAGCCACGCGGAGAACAGAACGCTCCACCCGGACAGGAGGACGAGCCCCCACGCCGAGCGACGCGGGGCGATCCCCTGGAGCCCGGCCAGGGCGAGGGCGAGGAGGAGGACGTAGGTGGCGAGCCCCCAGGCGGCCACCGGGAGCCCGAGGAAGGTCGCCCACCGGCTGGTGTTCACGCGCTCGCAGGAGCCAACCTGGCAGACCAGCGTGCCGATCACGCCCATCTTGTACAGCGTGAGGTAGAGCGCGACGAGCACGCCGATCAGCGCCAGGAGCGCGATCAGCATGCGTGCTTTCACTGGGTGACGCCCTTCCCGCTCTGCGAGTCGGCGCGCGCCGCGCCGTGGGCGGCGACCTGCTGGGCCGCGCTGTCCACGTACGCCTTGAACTGGTCGTAGGAGATCGCCCCGGGGATCATCTTGGTGCCGATCACGAACGTGGGGGTGGAGCGCACCTGCCGCCGCTCCCCTTCGGCGCGGTTGCCGAGGATGCGCGAGAGGTGGCGCTGCTCATCGAAGCACTTCTCCCATGCCCCGACGTCGAGCCCCAGCTCCTTGGCGTACTGGAGGAAGATCTTCTTCGGGTTCCCTGTGGCCTCGGTGTTCCAATCGGGCTGGCCGTAGTAGAGGCGGTCGTGCATCTCCCAGAACTTCCCCTGGTCCGCCGCGCACGCCGCGGCATTGGAGGCGGGGAGGGTGTTCTTGTGTACTTCCACGAGGGGGAAGTCGAAGAAGCGGTAGCTCGCGAGCCCGGCGTCGACGATGCGCTTGCGGACATCGGGCTCGGTGACGGTGGCGAACTGTCCGCACGCCGGGCACTCGAAGTCGGCGAACTCCATCACCTGCACCGGGGCGTTGGGGTTCCCGAGGAGGTACCCTTCGGCCTGGGCGGGGGTCGCCTTCACGTCGGTGACGGCGGAGGCGGCGGAGTCGTGGCTGGCGGTGCGCGCGATGAGCCCCACGCCCACCACGGCGACGATGCCGAGCCCCAGGTAGAACCACTTCGTGTTCGCGGGACGCTGCTGCCTCACCACGTTGGCTCGTCGTCCTCGTCCGTGCTCCACTCTGTTTTTTCCCATTGGCTCTCGCGTTGCTGCTTGGCTTCGTCCACGATCCGCCGGTGCTCGGAGATCTCCGGCGTGTCGTAGGTAGCGCGGACCTCGTAGTGGAACAGCTCGCTGCGCACGTCGCCCATGAGCTTCATGAGCTCACCGGCGTTGGCGAGTAGCTCCCCACGCGCGTCGAGCTCCACGATCCGAGCGGCGAGCGCCCGCAGGAGATCTTCCAGGTTGCGCGCGCGTCCGTCGTCGTACGTTTGCTCCGGCTCCGACATGCGACTGCCCTGCTGAATGTTCTTCGGCCCTCGTGTTGAAAACTACCGGAGGCCCAAGGTTCCGCAAGCAACGAGCGCCCCCGCTTGACCCAGGCCCCGCATCCGGCGAGCATCAACGCGGCGCCGGCACGTGGCGCCGCAGCGCTTTTCCTTCGGAGACTCCCATCGACGCCGACCTTCTGCGCACCCCGATCGGCCCCGGCTCCCTGCACGTGGAGCGCTACGGGCATGGCGGGCGGGCGATCGTCCTGCTGCACGGCTTCGCCACGTCGAGCTTCCTCTGGCGTACGGTGGGCCCCGCGCTCGCGGCGGGGGGGCACACGGCGTACGCGATCGACTTGCTGGGGTACGGCGAGTCGGACCGCCCGCTGGAGGGGGACTACTCGATCGCCGCGCAGACGGAGTACGTGGACCGCGCCATGGCGGCGCTCCGCGTCCCGCGGGCGACGGTGGTCGGGGTGGGGATCGGGGG
>JADGGM010000595.1 GCA_019689955.1 Gemmatimonadaceae bacterium | reverse complement strand
GCTCGGTGTTGTGTATAAGAGACAGCCCCCGCCCCTCACCGCGCGCCGAGACGAGAGGCCGCGGCGAGGGGGATGCACACCGTCGCGCAGCGATCGCCATGGCGTGCGACGATGCGCCAGCGGCGCGACGCTGGCGATGATGTCTGCAGAAGCGCATACTATGTGCAGAGCATGCGTAGCATGCGGCGCTTGGACCAGCAGATCACCGCCGCTCACGTCGATGTCAGGAGCCACCTCCCCACCCGGAGCATACCCATGGCAACGAAGAAGAAGACGTCTCGCGGGAAGTCGAGGTCCAAATCCACCCGGAAGAAGAGCAGCGCGAAGCGCGCGACCGCGCGCCGCTCCGCCGGCTCGCGCGCCAAGCGTGCCACGGCGCGCAAGGGCGCGATGAGAAAGAAGACGGCGGCGCGAAAGAAGACCGCCGCGAGAAAGAAGACGGCCCCGCGCAAGAAGGCGGCGCCGAAGCGGAAGCGCACCTCCCCCGTCGCCCGTGTGAAGCGCGTGGCCACGGAAGTCGTCTCGCAAGCGATGGACGCCGGCAAGGCCGTGATGGACGAAGCCAAGACGATGGGAGAGCGCGTGGGCGAGGCCACCACGAATCTCGTGAATCGGATGACCTGAGCGCGAGAGGCGTGTCATCCGCACCGCGTGAGCACGTCGTGAAGGGACAGCATCCGCTGCCCCTTCGTGCATCGGGGCGCCGCGGCTACCCGGCGCGGGATCGGAGGACGCGGTCGATCCACGCCCCCACGGACGCGACCACGTGCGGCCAGCCGTAGTCCACGGTGATGACGTGTCCGGCCCCGGTGAGCCACTCGAGGCGTTTGTCGGCCGCGCCGACCGCGGCGAAGGCGCGCGCGGCGCCGTCGGCCGAGATGCGGTTGTCGTCCCGCGACTGCACGTACAGCGTCGGCGCGGTCACACGCGGGAGCGCCGCGTACGCGCGATCCGCGACGCGCACGAGATCGGCGATGAGACGCGGGGTGGTGGCACCGTAGCCGAGTGCCTTGCGCCGTTCCTCGGGATCGAGGATCGACCGCCCGTTGCGGCTCGGCAGGTACGGCGTGAGCGCGCCGAGGAGCGAGGCGCTCCGCGCGACGAGCCGGATCTGGCGCGGCGGAACCAGGTACGGCGCGAGGAGCACCACCACGGGCGTGTCCGGGTACTCGGCCGCGAGCGTCGCGGCCAGGGCGCCCCCCATGGAGAGCCCGACCAGCGCCACGCGCTCGTACCGCTGGCGCATGGTGTCGAGCGCGGCGCGTGCGGCGTCCGTCCACTCCCGCTCCCCGGACGCCCGGAAATCGCGGAGCGTGCGCCCGTGCCCGGGGAGGAGCGGCGCGTAGACCCCATACCCACGCGCGTGGAGGTCCACGGCGAGGGAGGTGAGCGTCTGCGGCGTGTCGCCGAACCCGTGGAGCAGCAGCACCCCAACGGGCGAGTCGGCCGGCAGGTCGATCGGGCCGGCGCCGACGATGATGCCGTCCGGCCCGACCGGGAGCCGCGCCGCCGCGGAGCGCTCCACGGACCGGCGCGCCAGCACTCGCCAGGCGAGCACGAGCACCAGGAGCGCGGTGAGGACGAGTGGGATCATGGCCGACCGTGGCGTGCGCTCGCGGAAGGTACCACCGTCAGGGCACGGCTCCCTGCACCACGTACCCGGACGCCGGCTTGGCGCTCTGGAAGGTGAGGGGGGTGACCCCCTCCGCGCGCCAGGCCGCGCCCATCGACTCGGCCACCTGCGCGGCGACCGCCGCGGGGGCGATCGCGACCATCCCCGCCCCCGCGCCGCTCAGCGTCGCGCCAAAGGCCCCCGCTCTCGTCGCAGCACACGCCACCGCGTCGAAGCCGCGCACCAGCCCCCGGCGGTACGGGACGTGGAGCACGTCGTCGAGCGCCGCGACGAGCAGCTCGCCATCGGCCGTCGCCAGCCCGCGCACGAGCGCCGCGGCGCGCGCCGCGGCCGCCACCGCGGTCGCATGCGGCACGGTCGCCGGGAGCGCGGCGCGCGATACCTTGGTGGCCAGCGGGAAGTCGGGGATCGCGAAGGCGAACGCGAGCCCGGGGTGCACGTCGAGCGGCGCGATCACGAGCGGCACCTCGGGGCGCACCACCGACAGCGTCGCCCCACCGAAGACCGCGGGGACGATATTGTCCGGGTGCCCCTCGAGCGCGGTGCACACCGTGGCGATGGCGTGACGATCGAGCGGAAGCTCGAGGAGCGCCGTGGCCACCGCCGCTCCCGCCACGATGGCCGCGGCCGACGAGCCGAGGCCGCACCCGACGGGGATCTCCGACTGCGCTGTCAGTTGCACGTCGCGCGGCGCCTCACGCCCGGCCGCGGCGCACGCGGCGCGCACCCCCTGCCAGATCAGGTCATCGGTGGGATCCATCGCGACCGCGGCCAGCGTGCCGCCGCGCGTGATCTGGACGCCGGTCCCCGGCGCCGCGAGGGTCGCCGAGACGGTGAGCCAGCGGTCCACCGCCACCCCAACGCAGTCGAACCCGGCGCCGAGGTTCGAGGTGGAGGCCGGGACACGTACCGTGGTGCTCACGGGAGGGGACGAGGGGTGGGGAGTCGTGAACGCATGGGGTGTGATGG
>JADGGM010000594.1 GCA_019689955.1 Gemmatimonadaceae bacterium | reverse complement strand
GTCCCACCCCGCCCCCTCGCGCCATCCAGCCGCGGCGATGTGTCGAGCGAGCTCAACACATTCTGCTGCGCGCACACCCCGGAAAGCCCGTTCCCGAGCGAAATAGCCAAACGGCGCACCTGGAACGAGACGCATCGCCCCATGATCGATTCCGTTCCAGGCCCATCCGGAAGTGTCGATGCGCGAAGGACTCAGCGTCCACCCGATCATGCAACAAAATGTGGCACAATGGTTTGGCCCATCGATGGCCCTCGGTGCGGTACGTGGGTTGCCGAGCCCGGTTGCCGAGCCAATCGAACAGCTCGAAACGGCCCGGCACGCGTTCGGGTCTGACAACTTCCCGTTCGGAGCGTCCAGCCATGACCCGTTCACGTCTGTTCTCCCTCGCCCTGTCGGCGGCACTGCTCGCGGCCGGCCTCAGTTGTTCGTCCGACGCGTTGTACCCCACCGCGGCCACCCCGACCCCGGCCGCTCCGCCGGCGGCGCCGGTTTCTCCCTCGCTCATCGGGGACCTGCTCGACGGGTTGGGGAAGGGCGCCCTCTCCCCGCTCCTCACCTGCAAGCCCCAGCCGTACGCCGCCGACACCGCGCTCATCGGCCCCGCGGGCGGGACGTTGGTGATCGGCCCGCACCGCCTCGTGATCCCGGCCGGCGCACTCGACCACCCGGTGCTCATCACGGCCGACGCCCCTGTCGGCACGGTGGTCTCGGTGCGGTTCAAGCCCGAGGGGCTCAAGTTCGCCCCCGGACACCCAGCGCAGCTCACCCTCGACTACCATAGCTGCCCCCTCGTCCGCAACCTCATCCCCAAGCGGATCGCGTACACCACCGAGTCGCTCGACATCCTGAGCTTCCTGCTCTCGGTCGACGACCTGCTCCACTGGCGCGTGAGCGGGAAGGTGGAGCACTTCTCCCGCTACGCGGTGGCCTGGTAGCCTCCCGCACGGATGCGCACCCGCCTCCCATCGCCTGTAGCCACCTATGACGCGGGCCCGGCCAACCGGGCCCGTTCCGCCTTGAGCGCTGCCCGTACGCACGAGCGTGCGGGGCAGATGACGGAGGCGATCGCGTACTACGAGGCTGCCATCGCCGCGGCGGAGGAGGGAAGCGACAGCGCGGTGCTCGCCGAAGCGCTCCGCCGTCTCGCGGTCGTGTGCCTTCATCGGAACGAGACCGCACGTGCGCGAGCGCTGTGCCAGCGGAGCTACGAGGTCGCGGCCGCCAGCGACGACCCCACCTCGGCGGCGGAGGCGCTCAACGCCCTCGCCGGATTCGCGTTCGAGGGAGGAGAGATCGCTCACGCGCGCGAGCTCTTTCACCAGGCGCTCGCGTTGGGCGGGTCGAGCCTGCACCTGCGCGCCCGGATCGAGCAGAACCTCGGGATCCTCGCCAACATCCAGGGGGACGTCCCGGCGGCGCTCGAACACTACCGCCACTCGCTCGAGGCAAGCCGTGCGATCGGCAACGAGGATGGGTGCGCGCTCGCGTACCACAACCTCGGCATGATCAGCGCCGACCAGGGGTTGTGGGACGACGCCGGGCGTTACTTCCAGCAGAGCCTTGCGATCGCGGAGCGGAGCGGCGACGTGCACCTCCAGGGGCTCTGTCTGCTCAACCGCTCCGAGGTGCACGTCGCGCGGCAGCAGTACGACCTCGCGCGCGAGAGCGCCGAGCGGGCGCTGGCGATCTTCGACAAGCTCGGCGCGCGCCTCGACAAGGCGGACGCGTACAAGATGCTCGGGATCGTCTACCGGGAGACCGGGCGCTTCGCGCTCGCCGAATCACGGCTCCGCACGGCGATCGAGGTTGCCGTGAGCACCGGGTCGATCCTGAGCGAGGCCGAGAGCTCCCGCGAGCTGGCGAAGCTGTACCAGGCGATGGGGCGGAACCAGGAGGCGCTCACCCTCCTCAACGCCGCGCACCGGCTCTTCGGGCGCCTCGACGCGCGCGTCGACCTGGTCGACGTGGCGGCGAAGCGGGCGAGCCTGGAGGAGACGTTCCTGGCCATCGTCCGCGACTGGGGGCAGTCGATCGAATCGGCGGACAGCTACACCTTCGGCCACTGCGAGCGCGTGGCCACCTACGCGCTCGAGGTCGCGCGGGCGCAGGGGTTCGACGAGGTGGAGCAGACGACGGTCCGGCTCGGCGCGTACCTCCACGACCTGGGCAAGGTGCGCGTGCCGCACGAGATCCTGAACAAGCCGGGGAAGCTCACGCCGGACGAGCTCGCGGTGATGCAGATGCACCCGGTGTGGGGGATCGAGCTCCTCGCCACGGTCGAGTTCCCGTGGGACATCAAGCCGATCATCCGGTGGCACCACGAGAAGTACGACGGCACCGGCTACCCCGACCGGCTGCGCGGCGACGAGATCCCGGTGTCGGCGCAGGTCATCTGCATCGTCGACGTCTACGACGCGCTGACCACGACGCGGAGCTACCGCCCCGCGCTCTCCGCGGCCGAGGCGCTGGAGCAGATGCGCGCCTCCCGCCACTGGTGGCGCCCCGACGTCTTCGACGCCTTCATGCGTACTGTCGGCGCGGCGTAGGGCGGGGGACCGTGGCCCGGATCGCGCGGGCCAGCGCGGCCACGCGGTCGCGCGCGATCCGCCC
>JADGGM010000593.1 GCA_019689955.1 Gemmatimonadaceae bacterium | reverse complement strand
CGTATGGCAGACCGCAAGCGGAAACGCCCGACCGGCTCGGCACGGGACCGTTCCGCGGCGCGCGGCAGCGCGCCGCCGCGCGACGGATGCGGCGACGATCAGGGCACCCGCATTGGCTCTCCTACCCCAACCCCGAGCGCGTCGGGGCCGCCGGACCGCGAATACCGCGGCCCCAGCTCGACCCCGGTGAACGAGGGGCTCGAGGGAGCGATCTTCGATGAGAACGACGACCAGCGCTCCGAACGTCCCGACACGACGTAGCATGTCCCTGTCCCGTCTCGCCCTCGTCCTCGCCCTCGCGCCCGCACCGCTCGTCGCCCAGCAGGAGACGACGGCGCTGCGCAAGAGCGACCTGGTTCGCTATCTCACGGGCACCACGTACAGCAAGCCCGAGATCGCGGCGATCGTCCGGCGGAGCTGCCTCGCGTTCGTCCCCTCGGAGCGCGACCGCGAGGACCTGCGCGCGCTCGGCGCCACCCCGCGGATCTTCCGGGAGATCGACGCCTGCGTGCGCTCGGGGAACAAGCCCGGCGCGGAACGCGCCGCGTCCGCCGCCGCGCCCTCCTCCCCTCCGCACCCGGCCACGCTGCGCATCGTCGACCCCACCCCGACCGCGGTGAGCGGCGGGGTGGCGTACATCACCGTGGAGGCGCGGCGCGGGAACGCCCCCGAGCGCGGGAAGCGCCTCACCCTCCAGGGCGCGACCGAGATCCGCGACGGCGCGCACAGCGCCCCCGTCGCCGTCACCGATGAGCGCGGCCGCGCCACGTTCACCGTCCCCGCGGGCACGCGCGCGGGGACGTACACGCTCACCGTGGTCGCAGCCGACGGCTCGCCGCTCGCAGGGAGCCGCCCGTTCATCCTCACGACCGTCGCCGCCGCTCCCTCCGCCGCCACCGTCTCCCCGACGCGGATCGAGGTCGGCCCCGGCACGCCCACGCGGCGCGACGTCACCGTGACCGTCACCGATCCCTTCGGCAACCTCGTCTCGGGGCAGGCCGTGCGGCTCGAGCCGCCCGCCGGGCGCGCCGGGCTCGCCGCGCAAACGCAGCAGACGAGCGACGTGGGGACTGCGCGCTTCACGGTCCCCGTGGAGTCGCTCCGCGCCGGCGACAGCCTCGTGGTGATGGTCGGGACGCGGCGGTACGCGGCGATCTCCGTGACGCCGAGCGCGGAGGTGACGGCGCAGATGCTCGAGGCCGAGCGCCGCCTGGCGCAGCAGCGCCCGGGCGCGGAAGCGGCGTACGACAGCGTGCTCGCCGTGGACCCCGCGAACGCGTACGCGCTCATCGGCCGCGGCTACGTGCGCTCCTGGCAGCGGAAGTACGACCTCGCCCAGCAGGACTTCGAGGCCGCGCTCCGCTCCGACAGCGCGCGCAGCGACGCCTACACCGGCCTGGGATACACCGCCGCGCGGCGCGGCGACTACGCCACCGCCGTCGCGCAGTTCCAGCGCGCGCTCCGCATCGCCCCCGATCAGCCGGCGGCCGCGACGGGGCTCGCGCTCGCGGAGCTCTGGCAGCACGACCCACGTCAGGCCGCAGTGCGCGCGGAGGCGCTGAGCAACCCGCGCCCCACCGCGTACCCCGCCGCGGCCGCGGCGCACTTCCGCACGGGCGTGCAGCAGCTCGTTCGCCGCGATGCCCCCGCCGCCGCGCGCTCGTTCTCCGCGGCCATCACCGCATCCGGCGCCTGGCCGGAGGCGTACTACAACCGCGCGCTCGCGTACGACGCCGCCGGGCAACTGTCGGCCGCCGCCGCCGACTACGAGCGCTACCTGCAGCTCCGCCCCAACGCCGCGAACCGCGACGTGGTGCTCCGGCGCCTCGACGCGCTCGGCCGCTCCCCCGGCCGCGCCTTTGTCCGCGGGCTCATGTTCCCCGGGCTCGGCCAGTTCTACACGCGCCAGATCGCCCTCGGTACCATCACGCTCGTCGGCGTCGGGGCCAGCACCGCGTGGGCGCTCGGCCAGCACAAGGTGGTGGAGACACGCACCTTCACCGACACGTTCGGCGCCAAGTACACCAGCCAGGTGACGGTGAACAAGCGCTCGAACCTCACCGCCGGCCTCGCCATCGCAGGCGGTGTCTGGCTCGCGAGCGCCATCGAGGCGGCGGTCCACGCCGGGAACCGCGGCGAGGTGCCGCTGCCGAGCGCCGCCGGTGGGACGGACGCACCGCGCTCCACGTCGCGCCTCGAGCTCGCGCCGCTCGTGCGCGTCGAACCGGCCGGACCGGCGTTCGGCGCAGCGGTGCGGGTGCCGTTCCGGTAGCGGCGAGGCGATTCTCGCGGGCGCGCCCCACGGCGCGCGTGGGTCTCCCGCCCCCGCCGCGAATCAGCGCCCTGGCGGCGGCGCGGGGTTCACCGTCACGGTCGACGCTCCGCTCTTCCCTTCACTCGTCGCCGTGATGATCGCCGTGCCCGGGTTGACGCCGTGCACCGCCCCCGACGCCTCATCCACTATCGCCACCGTGGTGTCGCTCGACGACCACGTCACCGTGCGCCCGGTGAGCACATTGTTCAACACATCGAGCAGCGTCGCGACCAACGTCACGCTGCCGCCGACGGTGATCGTCACCGTGTCGGGGGAGACGGTGACGGTGGCGACGGGGGCCGGAGG
>JADGGM010000592.1 GCA_019689955.1 Gemmatimonadaceae bacterium | reverse complement strand
GGGTCGATGAAGGGGTGATGGCCACGCGGTTCCTCCGGCGTGTCTCGGGCCCGGCGCTCACCGCGCGCGCCGGGCCTCGAGGGCGGACATCCGAGTGGTGCCGGGGAAGGGGCGCGCGGGCCCCTTGATCGCCACCCAGAGTATCCGGTTGAACAGGTCGTCGTCGGACTGGTCTTCGAGGCGCAAGTCGAGCCGGGCCGACGCGCCGGCGCCGGGGCCGTGCTCGGGATTGCGCTCGTCCAAGCTAACCGATGGCTGGAGCGCGGCGTAGGGGGTGAGGTCCGGGGTGTCGCGGAACACGTCGCGCAGCGGGCGGCCGTAGTAGTCGAACTGCGAGAGCGACCCGAGGTGGAGAATCTCGATGATCGTGGCGATGACGTCGGTCGTGTTGACGAAGCGGTGCACCACCCCGCCGCGGCTGTACGGGGAGATGACGAGGAGCACGGAGCGGTGCGAGTCGACGTGGTCGGGGCCGTTCTGCGCGTCGTCCTCGACGACGAACACGACGGTGCTCTTCCAGAAGGGGGAGTGCGAGAGCGCGTCGATCATCCGGCCGAGCGCGAGGTCGTTGTCGGCCATCGCGGCGCGCGGGGTCGGGGCGCCGGGCGTGGCGCCGGAGGTGTGATCGTTGGGGAGGCGGACGATCTCGAGCTGCGGCATGGTGCCCGCGCGCTCGAACCGGTGGAGCTCGGCGATCCACTCGTCCATGCGCCGCTGGTCGCGGATGCGGAGGTCGAAGCCGGGGTAGGCGGTGTCAGTGTGCGCGGCGAGGAAGGGCTTCACGCCGCGGTAGCCCGCGGGGAGCTCATCGTCGTCATCGTGGACGACGCGGTCGGGGATGACGAACTCGCCGTAGTTGCGGAAGGTGATCCCGGCGCGGTGCGCGACGTCCCAGAGGTAGCCGCTCGCGGGCTCGGCCGCGTCGTCTTTCGTGACGCGCCCCGTGCTGTCCGGCGGGTTCTCGAAGTCGCGGCGGTTGGTGCCCTCGTAGTCGTACGTGCGGCCGCGGTGCGAGTACTCGGAGGGGACGGTCTTCTCGAGGTAGTCGGTGGCGTAGGCGGCGGTGGACCAGTTGTGGCCGTCGGCGCTCACCTCGGCGTTGGTGAAGAAGCGGTCGAAGATACCGAAGCGCTCGGCGAGCGCGTGGTGGTTCGGCGAGACGGGGCGCGGGAAGAAGAGGAGCGCGGTGTCGCCATCGGCCTGCGAAAGATCGCCGAGCACCTGGTCGTAGGTGCGGTTCTCCTTGATCACGTAGATCACGTGCGTGATCGGCGGATAGTGCGGCGTGGCGGAGGAGCGGAGCGACCATCCGTTCGCGCGCGCCACGCGCGCGGTGAGCGGGGCGAGCGCCGCGCGCGGGCGGCGTGCGTCGAGGATGGTCGTGAGCGTCCCCGTGAGCTGGCCCAGCGTGTACGCCGTCGGCGTGCGTGCGCCGGGCCGGATGGGAGACGGGCCGTCGGGGTTCGGCGCGGTGCCGCGCCCCTTGCCGTTGGCGACGAGGAGCGTGTCGCCCGCGGCCGCGAGCGCGGTGGGATACCACTCGACCGGGATGCGGCCGGCGAGGCGGTCGTCCCCCGCGGCGGCGCGGACGTTCGCCGTGGCGGGGGTGAGGTCGAACACGGCGACGGCGTTCGCGTCCCCCTCGGCGACGTAGAGGCGCGTGCCGTCCGGGGAGAGCGCGAGCGCGTTCGGCGTGCTCCCTTCGCCCGGGCCGGCCGGAGGCGGATCGCGCAGCTCGGCGATCACCGCCCACCGCCGCGTGTCGACCACGGCGACGCGGTCGGTGCTCCCCGAGGCGACGAACAGGCGCGAGCCGTCGGCGTTGAGGAGGAGCGCCGACGGGTGGCGCGCGACGCGGAGCCGGCCGCCGTCGGTGAGGCGGCCATCGGCGGCGGGGGTGAAGCGCGAGACCGTGTACCCGCCCCAGGCGGAAACGTACACGGCGCCATCGGGCGCCACGACGACACCGTACGGGTAACGCTCGGTGGCGAAGCGCTGCACCACGCGCTTGGTGGCGAGGTCGACGACAGCGAGCGAGTCGGCGAGGTTCTCGGCGACGTAGAGCGTGCGGCCGTCGGGGGAGAGCGCGAGCCCCGCCGGGTAGCGCACGCCGGACCTTTGGCGCCGCGCCGGGCGCGGAGCGAGCGCGATGCTGTCGGCGAGCGTTGCGGTGCCGTGCTGCCAGGCGTAGCGGTAGACCAGGTCCTCGTTTCCGCCCGAGGCGTAGAGCGACGCGCCGTCGGGGGAGAAGGCGAGACCGAGGAAGGCGGCGGGCTGCCCGAGCGTCTGCACCACGCGTCCGGTGGCACGATCCACGACCTGCACGCCTTGCTCGCGCCAGCCGTTGAGGAGGAGGACCACGCGATCTCCTCCCGGCGCGATCGCCATGGCGAGCGGGAACTGGCCGACCGGGACCGACGCCCCCGCAGGATCGAGGTGCGCGCCCGTGGGGAGACGCGGGTGTGCGTCATCCGGGGAGCGCGTGTCGCGCGCGACGGGGGGGCTCGCGGCGGTGCACGCCGCGGTGAGTGCCGCGAACGCGGCGAGGGTGAGACGATGCGCTACACGCATGCTTCGGTGGGGCGCGCGGCGCGCCCGGCGCGCGCCCCCCCGGGGGGGGG
>JADGGM010000591.1 GCA_019689955.1 Gemmatimonadaceae bacterium | reverse complement strand
ACGGCGCCGACGTGCCCCATCTTGCGCCCGGGGCGCGGGGACTTGCCGTAGAGGTGGACGCGCACGCCGGGCATGGCGAGCGCCGCGTCCCAGCGCGGCGGCTCGGGCCCGAGCCAGAGATCGCCGAACAGGTTCGCGATCGCCGCGGGGCGCACGACGTCCGCGGCGCCGAGCGGGAGGTCGCACACGGCGCGCACGGCCTGCTCGAACTGGCTCGTGAGCACGGTGAGCTCGGTGTGGTGAAAGCTGTTGTGCGGGCGCGGCGCGAGCTCGTTGACGGTGATGGTGCCGTCGTGCAGCAGGAACATCTCCGTGACGAGGAGCCCGACGACGTCGAGCGACTCGGCGATCCCGCGCGCGATCTCGGCGGCGCGCGCGGCCACGCGCGCGGGGACCGCGGCGGGGATCACCGACCAGTCGAGCACGCCGCGCTCGTGGTGGTTGCACGCGGGGGCGTAGACGGTCATCTCCCCGCCCGGGCGCCGCGCGACGAGGACGGAGATCTCCATGGCGAGGTCGAGCGGCTGCTCCACCACGCACGCGCCGCCGCCGAGCGCGCTCCACGCGGCCGCGGCGTCGGCGGATGAGGGGCCGGCGAGGCGCACCTGGCCGCGCCCGTCGTAGCCGCCGGTACACGACTTCACGAACGCGCCGGCGCCGGCACGCCGGGCGCACTCGGCCATCTCCTCGGCGGTGGTCGCGGTCCAGTACGGCCCCACCGGGAACCCGTGCTCCACGAGCCACGCTTTCTGGCGCGCGCGGTCCTGCACCACGTGCAGCACGTGCGCGCCCGGGCGCACCGGCGCGTACTCGGCGGCGGCGCGGAGCGCGTCCACGGCGATCTTCTCGATCTCGACGGTGACCACGTCGCACGCGCGGGCGAGCTTCGCGGCGGCGGCGGCATCGTCGAACCGCGCCGCGACCACGCGGTCCGCAACGGGGGCCGCGGCGCAGCGCGCGTCGGGGTCGAGCACGATTACGTGGTAGCCGAGCGTACGCGCGGCCAGCGTCATCATACGGCCGAGCTGCCCGCCGCCGAGGATCCCGATCGTCCCGCCCGGCATCACCGCGGTCACTGGCCCACCCCCTCCTGCGCGAGCACCTCGCGCGTACGCGCCGCGCGCCACGCGCGGAGTCGCTCGCGGACCTCGGGGTGCGCGAGCGAGACGATCGACGCGGCGAGGAGCGCCGCGTTCGCCGCGCCGGGCTTGCCGATCGCCAGCGTCCCCACCGGGACCCCCTTGGGCATCTGCACGATGGAGAGGAGCGCGTCGAGCCCGTTGAGGAGCGTGGCCGGCACCGGGACCCCGAGCACGGGGAGGACGGTGTGCGCGGCGATCATCCCCGGGAGGTGCGCCGCCCCGCCGGCGCCGGCGATGATCGCCAGGAGCCCGCGTTCCTCGGCGCTCTTCCCGTACTCGGCCATCCAGTCCGGCGTCCGGTGGGCCGAGACGATGCGCACCTCGTGCGGCACCCCGAGCTCCGTGAGCAGCTCGGTCGCCGGCGCGAGGTGCTCCAGGTCGCTCTTGCTCCCCATGATCACCCCGACCCACGGGGCCGGGGCGCTGCTGCTCGATCTCGACGTTGGCTCGGCGGGCATGACGAATGGCGGTGGTGGAGAGAACCGTGCGCGCTCGCGGCGAAACTTATCAGTGCACGGCGCCGCGCGCACCTGCGCCGGCGGACGGAATTCAGACAGCGCGCGCACCTCGGCGGACGCGCCGCGAGGTCGTTCTTACCGCGAATGATACAGAATGTGACGGGGCGCACGCGACCGGTAACCCACCTTCGGATGGTTCGTCACCCAACGTCACTCGACTCGTTCTCATCACGGCAGGATCGCAAGGGGCACGTCACCCGCGCGACAAGGGCAAACCCGGCGAAAGCCGGTGACGCAAAGCTACGGGGCTACCGCACCGATCCCGGTGCCACGCCCGCCGAGCCGCCGACCGGAGCACCTCTACGGAGGCGTCGACATGCGCGTCCCTCGCCGCGCACGCCTGTGCGCGCAGCTCGTCATACTCGCCTTCACCGCCTCGTGCATCGATACCGGCGCCCCGACGCAGGATGTTCCGTCGTCGCCGGACGGGTCCAGGGTCAAATGGATCCTGATCGACCCCGCCACCGCGACCGTCCCCCCGGGGGGGAGCGTCGCGCTCGACCTCTCGCTGCAGGATGACGCCGGGCGCGAAGTCGCCGGTCCGGCCGTCACCTGGGCGTCATCGGACACCTCGGTCGCGACCGTCACGAGCGACGGCGTCGTCACCGCACACAAGACCGGCACCGCGAACGTGACCGCGAGCTCGGGGGCGCGCAGCGCGTACTCGGTCATCAACGTCTCGACCGCGCCCCCGCCGACGCTGTTCGTGTCGATCACGCCGGCGCCGGTGCAGGTGGCGGCGCACAGCACGGTGCAGCTCTTCCCGTCGGTGACGGACGGCGGAGGGCACATCATGCCCGACGTGCGCGTCGCCTGGTCGAGCAAGGACACCACGATCGCGACCGTCTCCGCCTCGGGGATGGTCACCGGCGTGAAGGCCGGCGCGACGACGGTGATCGCGAAGGCGGGGACGAACAGCTCGAGCGTGAGCGTGACGGTGGTCGACGCCCCGCAACCCACCAC
>JADGGM010000590.1 GCA_019689955.1 Gemmatimonadaceae bacterium | reverse complement strand
TTGCTGCAGTAAGCTCCCCGTGGCTCCTGGTTGCGCGGTGGGGGCGCCGGGTTCACGGGGCGCCCCCTCGCGCGTTCGGGATGTGGCGGAACCTGCGCGCGTCAGCCGACGGCCTGGCGGTTCTGTTGCTGGATCACCTTGCGGTTGTCCTCGATCTTCGCGCTCTCGTGCAGGCTCGCGAGGAACTCCTGCACGCGCTGCTGGCGGAGGCGCTGGAGCACGACGGAGCGCTGCTGGTCCTTCTGCTTCTCCCAGGCGGCGCGGTCCGCATCGACGCGGCGGTCCACGCGGAGCACGAACACCGCGCTCTCGGTCTTGACCGGTGCGCTCACCGCGCCCTGCGGGAGGCCGAACGCGGCGCCGATCGCCTCGGTCGCCTGCCCGAGCCCGGCCACCGCGGTGGTGCGGCTGAACATGGGGGTCTTCTCGACCTTGACCCCGGCATCCTGCGCGGCCTGCTCGAGCGTCTTCCCCGCCGCGACTGCCGAGGCGATCTGCTGCGCCTTGGGGACGAGGAGCTCGAGCTTCTTCTGGCGGATCAGCCGGCGGCGGATGTCGTCGTGCTCGGTGGCGAGGGTGGGCTTCCCGCCGGGCTGCAAGGAGTCGAGCCGGGCCAGGTAGTACGCCTCATCGGAGTTGATCAAGTCGCTCGTCTCGCCGGGGCGCGCGCCGGAGAACGCCCACGCGCTCACGCTCGGCACGTAGGCGTTGTCGATCGTGAGCGGCTCGCCCTCGGTGGCCACGCCATGCTTCACGGTGAGGCCGAGCGACTTGGTGACGCTGTCGAAGAGCGCCGGCTTGTCCGAGCTGGCCGCCTTGGCGAGGAGGTCCGCGCGGTGGTCGCTGATCGACGCCGACGAGTCGCTCTGCTGGATGCGGAGGAGGATGTGGGAGACGGTGATCGAGTCTCCCTTCCGCTTGTCGACCTTGATGAGGTGGTAGCCGAACTGGGTGAGGACGGGCTGCGAGATCTCCCCCGGCTTGAGGGCGAAGGCGGCGTCCTCGAACGGCTTCACGAACTGCCCCTTCCCCACGGTGCCGAGCGAGCCGCCCTGGGCGGCGGAAGCGGAGTCGGCGGACTCGCGCTTGGCCACGTCGGCGAACTTCTCCTTCCCGCTCACGATCGCGTTGCGCAGCTCGATCGCGTGCTCGCGCACCTTGGCGCTGTCAGCGGGGGTGATCGTCCGCGGGACCTCGGCGACGGAGACGACCGCGCGCCCCGGGCGGTTGGTGAACTCCTTCTCGTGCGCCTTGAAGTACGCGGCGATTTCGGCCTCGGTGACGCGCACCGCGGAGTCCGGGATCGCGTCGGGGCTCAGGCGAACGAAGGAGACCTGGGCCGAGTCGTGGGAGTCCTGCCACGCGCGCCAGAGCTGCGCGTCGGTCACGTAGACCGGGGTCGCGAGCTGCTCGAACAGCTTCTCCTTGGGGAGCTCCTGGCGATAGTACTGTTCGAGCTGGTACGTCACCCCTGCCTGGCGGGCGAGCGGGCTGGCGAGGAAGCGGCGGTACTTCTCGATGTCGAACTGCCCCTCGGTCTGGAACTCCGGGTTCTGGTAGAACTGCGGAGGGGGCTGCTGCAGCGCCGCCTGCTGGATCTCCTCGTCCGAGACCGTGATGCCGCGTCGCTCGTATTCCTGCTGGAGCAGGATGTCGTTGACGAGATCGTTGAACGTGGCGTCCTCGATGCGCTGCTCTTCATCGAGGGTGAGGGGGCTCGCGCTCTGCTCCTGCGCTTGCTTGATCCGTCCCTCGCGGGCGCGGAGCCACGTATCGTAGGTGATCTCCTCGCCGTTGACCTTGGCCACGGCGGTGCCACGGGTCACCGGTCCGCGCCCCATGAGCCCGGAGGTCTCCGCGAACACAAAAACGATGATGAACGTGGCGACGACGAACCACCAGATGTACTTGGCGGCCCTGCGCATGCTTTGCAGCACTGGGCGTTACTCCTGACAGTCGGATGAGAACATTGCGACGGCGGTGGGGGAGCCAGAGCCCCGAAATGTAGGCCAGGTCATCACGTAAAAGCAAGACAGCATGTCACTTCCGATTGACTTGAATCGTCTATTTGGTGTATTTTGAGCACCTTCCCGCCGCCTGCCCGGGCGGCCCATTCCGAGGGCCCTGAATGGCCAACTCCGCCCTGATCGACGATCTCCTCAAACAGTTCGCCGAGAATCCACGTCGCGTGTTCGCGCGGCTCGCCAACGAGTATCGCAAGGCGGGGGAGCTCGATGCGGCGATTCAGATTTGCCGGTCGTTCGTGCCGCAGCAGCCGACGTACATCAGCGGGTACATCGTCCTCGGCCAGGCGTTGTACGAGAGCGGAAAGCTCGACGAAGCGCGGTCCACGTTCGAGACGGCGCTCGGTCTCGACCCCGAGAATCTCATCGCGCTGCGTCAGCTCGGCGACATCGCGCACGCGCGCGGGGATCTCGCGGGGGCACGTTCGTGGTACCAGCGGTTGCTCGAGGTAGATCCGCAGAACGAGGAAGTGGCGGAGCAGCTCCGGGCCATGGATGCGTCCGCGGCGCCCTCGGCGGCGGGAGGGGGCGCTCCGGGCGCGGCGGCGCCGAGCCCGGTGAGCTGGAGCGACATCAACCCCGAGCAGGCGGCTCCCGCCC
>JADGGM010000589.1 GCA_019689955.1 Gemmatimonadaceae bacterium | reverse complement strand
GGGTGGAGGGCATCCCGGAGACGACGGCGCGCACGTCGGGGGCGAATTCGTCAGGGGCGTCGAGGACGGTGGCGGAGCCGTCGGGGGCGATGTGCAGTTGGACGCGCCGCCCCTGCATGGCCTTCCGCGCCGATTCCGGGGGGGTGGCGGCGCCGGAGCCCTCGGCGACGAGGGAGACGGAATCGGTGATGGTGGTGACGATAGTGCCCGTCTCGTCGCTCCCCCGCACGAGGACGTGCGAGAGCATGATCATCGTGCTGGTCATGCGCATGGTGGTGTCGGCGTCGCCGACGCGCGTGGTCCCGACCATCTCGACGTGCTGCTCGAAGCGGGTGTACAGGGTGTCGCCGACGTGGGGCTTGATGCGCAGCGCGATCGCGCGCCCGCTCTGGGCCATGAGCGCGGGAGCGACCACGAGGAGGGCGATGAGCGCGATCCCGCGCCTCCCGGGGCTCCACGCAGCGCGGCGGCGTGCCGGGGGCACGTCGTCAGAAGCCATACGGGTCGTCGTCGGGGAGTGGTTGGATGGATGGGGGACGATCGGCCGGGGCAATGGGCTGCGCGGGGACGATCGAGCGGAACTGCGCCCGGAAAAAGCTCCGTACGTCGCTGGGGCGCGCGAGCACGGTGGCGTGCAGTGCGCGCAATACGTCGCTCGGCTCGTAGAGGGCGATGGTGTCCTGCACCCAGGCGAGGGTGAGGGAGGGATCGAACTGCCGAAGGTGCCGCAACACGGCTTCCTCGAGCGGGACGTCACCGGCCTGAGGGAAGCGCTCGGCGCCGTCACGCCCACGCATGACGGCGGGGCGCGGGAAGGCGACGAAGATCGGTTGCGTGAAGTGCGGGTGCCGAACCATCAACTGTCCCTTCGCAAGGGTGGCGAGCTTGGTGCGCGTGGCCGGGGTCAGGACGGTATACCCCGGTGTGGCCAGCTCGTCGCCATCCATCCGCCCGTACAGCGCGGTGCCGGCGTTCCCGACGACGCGCCGGTGCACCTGCGAACGGAACTGCTGGGCGCTGAACAGGACGAGCCCGAGATACCGCCCGCGCTCGGCGATGTCGAGCAGCATCTTGCGGACGTAGGTGTCGGGGCCATCGGCTGGGGCGTACTTGTTCAGCTCGTCCACGAACACGATGACGTGGTTGACGCCGAGGTCGCGCCGCTCGAGGTGCTCGCGAAGCTTGGAGACGACGCGCGCGAAGATGAGGTCCTGCGCGTCCTCTTCCAGCAACGCGACGTCCACTACGTACACCGTCCGGTCGGTAAAGCTCCCCCAGGGGAGGTCGCTGGTGTTGCCGTCGTCGGTGACGAGGCCGGCGCAGCGGAGGGCGATGTTGAGGAGCCGGTTCCGGACTTTCCGGATGGTGGCGATGTGGTGGGTGCGCCAGCTCTCCCCGCCGCGCTCTTCGAGGGCGTGGATGACGTCGCGGAACCAGCGCTCGAGGTCGGCGAAGGTGCGGACGCGATGGCGCTGGGCGAGCATCTTGTCCTCGAAGTCGCGGTCGAGGACGCGCTCTTTGATGAAGTCGATGAGGGCGTCGGCTTTGGCGTCGACGTCGTCTTTGTTGAGCAGGACTTCGGCGAACTGGATGACTTCGCGCAGCCCCCAGGTGAGGGGGAAGACGTTGGCGCTCAACGCTTCGTTGGACCGCAAGGTGGCGAGGGAGAGGCGGTCGGCTTTGTAGGGGGCGTAGTACTTGACGTTCCGGAACGGGGCGGGCTCGACGCCGAGGGCGTCGTACATGGCGCGGTCGGTGTCGCTGAGCTCTCCGGGCTGGTCGAGGAAGCAGAGGTCGGGGCCTTTGACGTTGAAGCACACGGCGGCGACGGATCCTTTGCTCGCGGGGAAGTGGGCGAACAGGGAGGCGAGGAGCCACTCGACGGCGCTGGTCTTGGTGGCAAGGCCGGACACGCCGGTGATGTTGAGGTGCGCGGCTTCGGGGCCGAGGAGGAAGTCGGCGTCGAGGTAGATGGGGGAGTTCATCCCGCCGGCACGATAGAGGCCGATGGGGATGCCGGTGTTGGCCCCGTCCCGCAGATAGGTGTCCATGCGCAGGGCGGCGGCGACGTCCTGGTCGTCGGCGAGATGGACGTCGCCGATGGGGACGGGCTGCAAGGGCTCCTCAGGCACCTGCCGGAGCACGGCGGCGGTATATACGCGCACTTCGGCGCGCTCGGTGGGGGCGTAGGGGGCGCGCCCGGGGTCGCCGTCGTAGGCGAGGACGTCGAAGAGGGGGGACTGGACGTCGGTATAGCTGAAGCCTTCGACGACGACGCCGTAGACGCGAGGGATGCGGCCGTCGATGGGGGTGGCGCCGTCGACGCGGACGATGGTCCCGATGCCGACTGGGGAGTCGATGGGGGTCCAGAAATGGAATTGATGGGGGGTATTGGGATTGCGTTCGGTTGCAACGACGCGGCCGAGGATCATCGTGGGAGGATAGAGGGTGGGAGAGAGTACGTAATTACGCTTTGGCTACTACGATGCGCTACGGGCAGCCGACCTACGCGCGCCCTACTCGCCCCCTACTCGCCAACCTACTCCCCCTCCTACGTCCCATCCTACTCCCTCCGGGGGGCGGTAGGCGGGCGTAGGATGCGTAGCAGCGTGGGCGAGTAGGGCGTAGTGTGGGG
>JADGGM010000588.1 GCA_019689955.1 Gemmatimonadaceae bacterium | reverse complement strand
CCGCCCGACTCCGCCGGAGAATGGACCCTCCCCGCGCGCGATCTGCAAGGTACGCGCTACAGCCCTCTGGCCGAGATCACCACCGCCAACGTCGCCAACCTCAAGCTCGCGTGGAGCTTCTCGACCGGGATGGTGCACGGTCACGAAGGACAGCCGCTCGTCGTGCACAACACGATGTACGTCGTGACCCCGTGGCCCAACGTCGTCTACGCCATCGACCTCACCAACCCGCACGGCCCGCTCAAGTGGGCGTACACCCCGCCCACCGCCACCGCCTCGCAGGGCGAAGCGTGCTGCGATGTCGTCAACCGCGGCGCGTCGTATGCCGACGGCAAGATCATCTTCAACCGGCTCGACGACCACACCGTCGCGCTCGACGCGAACACCGGGAAGGTCGTCTGGGACACGAAGCTCGACACGATCTCGCTGGGCGCGACGATGACGATGGCGCCGCTCGTCATCAAGGACCGCGTCATTGTGGGGAACAGCGGCGCGGAGCTCGGCGTGCGCGGGTGGCTCGCGGGGCTGGACCTGAAGAGCGGCAAGGTCGTGTGGAAAGCATACAGCACCGGCCCGGACCGCGACGTGTTGATCGGCCCCGACTTCAAGGCGCCCTACAAGCAGCTCCAGGGCACGGACCTCGGCGTCAAGTCGTGGCCGCCGGACCAGTGGAAGCTCGGTGGCGGCACGCCGTGGGGATGGGTGACGTACGACCCGGAGACGAACCTCCTCTTCTATGGTACGGCCAACCCCGGCGTCTGGAACCCCGACATGCGCCCGGGCGACAACCTGTGGGCCGCCACCATCATCGCGCGCGACCCGGAGACCGGCGCCGCGAAGTGGGCGTACCAGCTGACCCCGCACGACTCGTGGGACTACGACGGCGTGAACGAGTCGATCGTCGCCGACCTCACCATCGGCGGGGAGCCGCGGAAGGCCATCGTCCACTTCGACCGCAACGGCTTCGCCTACACCATCGACCGCACCACCGGGCGCGTGCTCGTCGCGCAGCCGTACCAGTACACGAACTGGGCGACGGGGGTGAACCTCCAGACCGGCCTCCCCGAGCGCGTGAGCGCGAAGCAGACGCACCAGGGGGTGAACACGACGGACATCTGCCCGTCGTCGACCGGTGCGCGCGACCAGCAGCCGGCCGCGTTCTCGCCGCGCACGAAGCTCTTCTACACGCCCTCCACGAACCTGTGCATGGACTATCGCGGGCTCCAGGCAAGCTACATCGCCGGGACGCCGTACCTCGGCGCCGACGTCCGCATGTACGCCGGCCCGGGCGGGATGGACGCGCGCGGCGAGCTCCTCGCGTGGGACGCGACCACGGGGAAGAAGGTGTGGGGGATCACCGAGCGCTTCCCGGTGTGGAGCGGCACGCTCGTGACCGGCGGCGACGTGGTGTTCTACGGCAACATGCAAGGGTGGTTCAAGGCGGTGGACGCGCGCACCGGGAAGGTGCTCTGGCAGTTCAAGACGGGCTCGGGGATCGTCGGAAACCCGATGACGTTCCGCGGACCGGACGGCAAGCAGTACGTGGCAGTGTACTCGGGGATCGGCGGGTGGCTCGGCGCCGTGGTGCCCGGCCACCTCTCGACCGACGACCCGACCGCGGCGCTCGGCGCGGTGGGCGCAGTCCCCGACCTGCCGAAGTACTCGTCGCCCGGCGGGACGCTGTACGTCTTCTCGCTCTGAGGGAGGTGTGGCCGTGGCACGGCGTGGACTCGAGCGAACCCGATGGCTGGCCGGCGCGCTCGCCGGCGCAGCGCTCATCGTGCTGGCCGCGACCGCGTACACGCACGGTGGTAACGCTACTCGCGCGACGGCGCCGCGCGCGAGCGCGCAGCGCGCCGGGCCGCTGCGCGTGTGCGCGGACCCGAACAACATCCCGTTCTCCAACAGCGCCGGCCAGGGGTTCGAGAACCGCATCGCCGAGCTGATCGCGCGCGACCTGCACCGCCCACTCGAGTACACGTGGCACGCGCAGCGCCGCGGCTTCATTCGCAACACGCTCAACGCCTACCGGTGCGACCTCGTCATCGGGATCCCGCGGCACGACCCCATGGTGCTCACCACCATCCCGTACTACCGGTCGACGTACGTCTTCGTGTACCGCGCCGACCGCGGCGTGCGCGTGCGCTCCTTCGACGACCCCGCCCTCCGGCACCTGCGCATCGGGCTCCACCTGATCGGAGACGACTACAACGCGCTCCCGCCGGGGATCGCGCTCGAGCGCCGGGGACTCATCCGCAACGTGGTCGGCTACAGCATCTACGGCGACTACGCGCAACCCAACCCGCCGGCGCGGCTCATCGACGCCGTGGCGAAGGGCGACGTGGACGTCGCCGTCGCCTGGGGCCCGCTCGCGGGCTACTTCGCCGCGCGCGAGCCGGTGGCGATGGTCGTCGTCCCCGTCTCGCCGCCCATGGCGATGCCCGGGATGCCGTTCGACTTCGCGATCTCGCTCGGCGTCCGGCACGCCGACACCGCGTTCGCCAACCGCCTCGACCAGCTCCTGCTCCGCCGCCGCGACGAGATTCGGCGCATCCTGGCGGCGTACTCGGTGCCGCTGGTCGAGTCCGCACCGCGGACCGCCGCCACGAACGCCGCGCTCGCGGCGCGCGGCGGGGGCG
>JADGGM010000587.1 GCA_019689955.1 Gemmatimonadaceae bacterium | reverse complement strand
GATCAGCACGTGCGCCGCGGCCGCCGCCAGCCCGCAGATCAGGTAGAAGGCCAGGAAGCGCCAGTGCCCCATGCTGTCCTCGATGTTGTTCCCGAACACCCAGAAAAACAACGAGTTACCGATGATGTGCCCCCACCCCCCGTGGAGGAACATCGATGTGAGCGGGGTGATGAAGTTGATCCGGAAGTTGTCCACCACGCACGCCATCCCGGGCCCGATCGGCACCGCCTCCCCCAGCGGAGCGCGACGCGTCAGCTCCCCGGGCACCATCCCCAGGTCGCACACCCGGGCCGCCAGGACCAGCGGGTCCACCCCACCCTGCTCCACCAGGAGCCATACGGCCCAGGTGAGCGCCAGGATGAAGTACGTCATCCACGGGGTACGGAGCGTCGGGAGATCGTCGCCAACGGGAATCATGCGCCCCCTGCCCAGTCACTATGCCACCCATGTCGTCCGCTCATCGCCGATTTTCCTGCCAATGTGGCGTAAATGTTCGGCCCTGACTTTGCGAGAACCTACCCCGACCGACGCGCAATAATCAAGCAAAGGCTGCTGCGACGGCAGCTTCGGCGACCTTTCCGACAGCCGGGCCCTGTTGGGGCCGGCGTCGTTGGGGGCGCCGATCAACCATCGACGAGGGAGCTATGGCCGAAAAAGTCATTGGTATCGATCTGGGAACGACGAACTCGGTCGTTGCGGTCATGGAGGGCGGCGACCCGGTCGTCATCCCGAACGCGGAAGGAGGGCGCGTCACTCCGTCCGTCGTCGGCTTCACGAAGGACGGGGAGCGGCTCGTCGGCCAGGTCGCGAAGCGGCAGGCGGTCACCAACCCGCAGAACACGGTCTTCTCCATCAAGCGCTTCATGGGGCGCAAGATGCCCGAGGTGACGGAGGAGATCAAACGCGTTCCGTACAAGGTGGTCAGCGGGTCCAACGACCTGGCCTCGGTGGAGATCCAGGGGAAGCGCTACACCCCGCCCGAGATCTCCGCGATGATCCTCCAGAAGATGAAGCAGACGGCGGAGGACTACCTGGGGCACAAGGTCGAGAAGGCCGTCATCACGGTACCGGCGTACTTCAACGACTCGCAGCGCCAGGCCACCAAGGACGCCGGGCGGATCGCCGGGCTCGACGTGCTCCGCATCATCAACGAGCCGACGGCGGCGGCGCTCGCCTACGGGCTCGACAAGAAGAAAGATGAGAAGGTGGCCGTCTTCGACCTGGGCGGCGGCACGTACGACATCTCGGTCCTCGAGCTGTACGACGTCGACGGCTCGCGCCAGTTCGAGGTGAAGTCCACCAACGGCGACACGCACCTGGGCGGCGACGACTTCGACCAGCGGGTGATCGACTGGCTCGTCTCGGAGTTCAAGCGCGACCAGGGGATCGACCTCTCCAAGGACCCCATGGCGCTCCAGCGCCTCAAGGAGGCCGGGGAGAAGGCGAAGATGGAGCTCTCCTCCACCCAGCAGACCGACATCAACCTGCCGTTCATCACGGCGGACCAGTCGGGGCCCAAGCACCTGAACTACACGCTGACGCGGGCCAAGTTCGAGCAGCTGGTGGATGACCTCATCCAGCGCACGATCCCGCCGATGCAGCAGGCGCTCAAGGATGCGGGGCTCAAGCCCGAGGACATCGATGAGGTGATCCTCGTCGGCGGCTCGACGCGCATCCCGAAGGTGCAGCAGGTCGTGCGAGACTTCTTCAAGAAGGACCCGCACAAGGGGGTGAACCCCGACGAGGTCGTGGCCATCGGCGCGGCGATCCAGGGCGCGGTGCTCACCGGCGAGCAGAAGGACGTGCTCCTGCTCGACGTGACCCCGCTCTCGCTCGGCATCGAGACGCTGGGCGGCGTGACCACGGTGCTCATCCCGCGGAACACCACGATCCCGACGAAGAAGTCGGAGATCTTCTCCACGGCCGAGGACAACCAGACGACGGTGGAGATCCACGTGCTGCAGGGTGAGCGCGAGCTGGCCATCTATAACAAGACCATCGGCAAGTTCCAGCTCACGGGGATCCCCCCCGCACCGCGCGGGATGCCGCAGATCGAGGTGACGTTCGACATCGACGCGAACGGCATCCTCCACGTGACGGCGAAGGACAAGGCGACCGGGAAGGAACAGAAGATCCGGATCGAGGCGTCCAGCGGTCTGTCGGAGGCGGAGATCCAGCGGATGGTCAAGGACGCCGAGGCGCACGCTCAGGAGGACAAGCAGCGGCGCGAGGAGATCGATACGCGCAACCGCCTCGACAGCCTGGCGTACGAGGTGGAGAAGAACTCCAAGGAGTGGGCCGACCGGCTCGAGGCGTCGATGCGCTCGCGGCTCGAGTCCGCGGTGGAGCGTGCGCGCAAGGCGCTCCGCGGCGACGACCTTGGCGAGATCCGTGCGGCGCACGAGGAGCTCACGCGTGCGTACAGCGAGGCCGGGCAGTCGTTGTACGGCCAGGGGGATCGTGCGGCGGGCGAGGAGGCGACCGCCCGTGCGGCGCGCGAGAGCGCGGCCGACCGCCCCAAGGGGACCGACCAGAGCGACGTGGTCGAAGCCGACTACGAGATCGTCGAAGAGGAGAAGAAGTGAGGCGCCGGCGGCAACCCTTGCCGCGCCACCCGTGACTCTTCATATAGAGCAGTCGTAGGT
>JADGGM010000586.1 GCA_019689955.1 Gemmatimonadaceae bacterium | reverse complement strand
CCACCCGGTCGCGCACCTCGTCCAGCGTCCCCCCGATGAGCGCGCCCGCCGCTTTCGCGTGCCCCCCGCCGCCGAAGGTACGGGCGAAGCGGTTCACGTCGACCTCGCCGGTGCTGCGGAAGGAGACCTTCACCTGCCCGTGGCCGAGGTCGCGGAAGAAGATCGCCATCTTGGTCCCGGCGACGGACCGCGGGTGCTCGGCGAGCCCGTCGAGCTCTTCGGCGCGCACGCCGTAGCGCTCCAGCGCCCCGGCCGTGAGCGCGATCCACGACAGGCCGTGCTTCTCGTCGACCTCGAGCGTGGTGAGCGCGTCGCGCAACAGGTGCAGCCGCCCCACGGAGACCGAGGCGTAGATGCGCCGGTACATGTCTTCCGGGTCCACCCCCGCGGCGAGGAGCTGCCCGGCGATGGCGTGGCAGCGCGGCGAGGTGTTGCTGAAGCGAAAGCCCCCGGTGTCGGTGAGGAGCGCTACGTAGAGCGAGCGGGCGATGGCCGGGGTGATCTCGAGACCGAGCACCTGCGCGACGTCGAACACCAGCTCGCCCGTCGCGCACGCGGTGGTGTCGGTGAGCATCACGTCGCCCGCCGGCTCGTCCTGCGGGACGTGATGGTCGATCACGAGGCGCGGGACGCGGAGCGCGCGGACCGCGTCGGCGAGCGCGCCGACGCGCGACACGTCGCTGATGTCGAGCACGATGAGGAGGTCCACCCCCGCGAGCGCGGCGGCGCCCTCGGCGCTCCGCTCCTCGAGATCGCCGAGGAGGAAGCGGAACATCGACGGCCACGGCGTGGGGTTCACGATGCGCGGACGGAGCCCGCGCTGGATGAGGAGCCGCGCGAGCGCGGTCTCCGAGCCACAGCCGTCGCCATCGGCGTTGATGTGGGTCGAGAGCGCGACCGTGCGCCCAGGCACCAGCTCGGCGGCGATACGCTCGATCGCGGCCCGGCGGGCCGGTGGGACAGCGAGAAGGTCGGGGAAGGTCGAAGGCATGGTCGCTCAAATACGAAGCGGCGCCCAGCGAGGGGCGCCGCTTCGCAAGATAACACGGGCGCGCGTCAGTCGGCGGCCATCGCTGTCGCGTTCCCGTTCTGGACACGCGAATGCGTCCGCCCGTACGAGAAGTAGATGACGAGGCCGATCGCCATCCAGACGAGGAGCCGGATCCACGTGTCCTCGGGAAGCGCGCGCATCATGTAGCCGCAGATCGCGATCCCGAGGAGCGGCACCACCGGCACGAACGGCGTGCGGAAGGGGCGGTGGATCTCCGGGTGCTTGTAGCGCAGCACGATGACGCCGGCGCACACGATCACGAACGCGAGCAGCGTGCCGATCGACACCAGCTCGCCCAGGAGCCCGATCGGGAAGAGCCCCGCGACCACGGCCGCGACGACCCCGGTGACGATCGTCGTGATGTACGGCGTCTGGAAGCGCGGGTGCACCTTGCCGAACGCTGGGGGGAGCAGCCCGTCGCGCGCCATCGAGAAGAAGACGCGCGGCTGCCCCATGAGCATCACGAGCACCACCGACGCCAGCCCGGCGATCGCACCGACGTTCACGAAATAGGTGAGCCACTGCAGCGCCGGCCCGGCCTTGGCGATCGCCACGTACACCGGGTGCGGGACGTTCAGCTCGGAGTAGTGCGCGAGCCCCGTCATGACGAGCGCCATGAGGATGTAGAGCACCGTGCAGATCCCGAGCGAGGCGAGGATGCCGATCGGCATGTCGCGCTGCGGGTTCCTCGCCTCCTGCGCCGTGGTGGAGACGGCGTCGAACCCGATGTACGCGAAGAACACCACCGCGGCCGCGCGGAAGATCCCGCTCCAGCCGTAGTGCCCGTACTCACCGGTGTTCGCCGGGAGGAAGGGGTGCCAGTTGGCCGCGTTCACGTAGGCGAAGCCGAAGCCGATGACCAAGAGGACGATGGCCACCTTCACGAACACGATCAGGTTGTTGAAGCGCGCCGACTCCTTGATCCCGATCACGAGGAGGACCGTGAGCAGGGCGACGAGGACCACGGCCGGGAGGTTGATGATGCCGCCGGCGTTCCGGACGATGTGGTGCGTCCCTTCGACGGAGAGCGGCGCGGCGGTGAGCGACGCGGGGAGGTTGACGCCGAGCTCCTTCAGGAACGCGACGAAGTAGCCGGACCACCCCACCGCGACGGTCGCGGCGCCGAAGAGATACTCGAGGATCAGGTCCCAGCCGATGATCCAGGCGATGAACTCGCCCATGGTGGCGTACCCGTAGGTGTACGCGCTCCCGGCGATCGGGACGAGGGCGGCGAACTCCGCGTAGCACAGCCCCGCGAACAGGCACCCCAGGCCGGCAACGACGAACGACACGACGACCGCGGGGCCGGCGTACTGGGCTGCGGCCGTCCCCGTCAGCACGAAGATGCCCGCGCCGATGATCGCGCCGATGCCGAGCAAGGTGAGGTTCATGGCGCCGAGGGCGCGCTTCAGCGTGTGCTGCCCCTCGGCCGACGCCTCCTCCTGCAGCACGGCAAGACTCTTGGTTGCGAACAAGCTCATTCGGTTCTCCAGAGAACGGGCGGGGGAACGGACGGAATGACGAGAGAGAGACAGCGTGCAGCGAGACGAATCGGCAGGAGGCGCGGTGTTTCCGAGCCGTGCTACGTTCTCCGATTG
>JADGGM010000585.1 GCA_019689955.1 Gemmatimonadaceae bacterium | reverse complement strand
AGCATGAAGACCTGCCCCACCCCGGTCGCCGGCGCGGCGATCGCCGCGGTCTGGAGGAGAGCGCGGTCGTCGTCGCTCAGCTTGTTCGGGTTGGTCACGGCGTCGGAGCCGTAGAGCATCCGGCCGTTCTGGTCGAGGATGAGGATGTAGTCCTGCACTCCGTCGAACATCTTCGCCACGGTCCGGGAGATCGTGGGCCCCACGAGGGTGTCGCGGAGCATCGTCACCGGGCGCCCCGCCGCCTCTTCCTCGCGGATGATGTTGCGCGCGACGGTGGCTTCGGCGAGCACGTGGCGCGCGGGCTCCTCGTACGAGCTCGCCCGCCGCGCCGACCAGAGGGCGATCCCGAACACGATCATGGTGCCGACCATGGCACCGGCGTACGCGACGGTGAGTCGCGCCCGAATGCTGCTCACGAGCGCCCCCCTGCCGGCTGCCTACCGGCCGCCGTCCTCACGGAGCACGTACCCCACGCCGCGCACCGTGTGGATGAGCTTCGCGGAGTGATTGCTGTCCACCTTCTTGCGCAGGTGGTTGATCACGACGTCGACGATGTTCGTCCCCGGATCGAAGTGATAGCCCCAGGCGTACTCGGTGATCAACGTCCGGCTCATCACGCGCCCGGCGTGGCGCATGAGGTACTCGAGCACCATGTACTCCTTGGGGGTGAGCTCGATCGGCTCCCCGCCGCGGGTCACGCTGCGGGTGTTCTTGTCGAGCACCAGGTCGCCCACGGTGAGCACCGGTGTCGCGATCGCGTGCGGGCGGCGGCTCAGCGCCTCCACGCGCGCCAGGAGCTCCTCGAAGGCGAACGGCTTGGTGACGTAGTCGTCGGCCCCGGCGCGCAACGCTTTCACCTTGGCGTCCACCGCGTCCTGCGCCGTGAGGACGAGCACCGGCCGCTCGAACCCGCGCGCGCGCAGGTTGTGCAGCACGTCCATCCCGGAGCGCCCCGGGAGGCGCATGTCGAGCACGATCAGGTCGTACGCCTCGGAGTGCGCCCGTCGCTCCCCCTCGTCGCCGTCGGCGACGAGGTCGACCCCCCAGCGCTGCTCCTCGAGCCCGCGCTTGACGTACTGCCCGACTGTTGGATCGTCCTCGATGACCAGGATCTTCATGACGCCTCGCGCTCGCCGCGCTCTCTCCGCTCAGACCGCGGCCGGCCGCCGGAGGCCGTACTCGCGGATCTTGCGATACAGTGTCTTGGGGGAGATCCCCAGGATGTCCGCCGCACGCCCCTGATGCCAGTTCACGTGACGCAGCACCGTGTCGATGTGCTGGCGCTCGACGTGCTCCAGCGGGACGAGCGGATCGCTCGTCCGCGCCCCCCCTCCCGCCGGGGGGAAGGCCCCGGTGAGCGGGAGGTCCGCAGGCCGCACCACACCGTCGGTCGCCAGGAGCACCGCGCGCTCGATCACGTTCCGCAGCTCGCGCACGTTCCCCGGCCACCGGTACGCCTGCAACGCCGCCAACGCCTCCGCGGTCAGCGCCGGGGGGGTGGCCCCGCCCAACACCTCCAGAAAGTGCTGCGCGAGCAGCGGGATGTCGACCACCCGCTCGCGGAGCGGGGGGAGCGTGATGCTGATGGTATTGATGCGATAGTACAGATCGCTCCGGAAGGTTCCCTCGCTCACCCGCTGCGCGAGGTCCTGGTTGCTCGCCGCGACGATCCGGATGTCGGTGTGGACCTTCTGCGTCCCCCCCACCCGGTAGAACGATCCGAGCTCGATCGCCCGCAGGAGCTTCCCCTGGAGCTTGGGGTCGAGCGCGCCGATCTCGTCCATGAAGATCGTCCCCCCCGAGGCCAGCTCGAAGAGGCCGAGCTTCCGCGAAACGGCCCCCGGGAACGCACCGCGCTCGTAGCCGAACAGCTCACTCTCCAGCATGTCGTCGCGGATCGCGGCGCAATTCACGTCGATGAGCGGCCCCGCTGCGCGGTGCGACAGGCGATGGAGGAGGCGGGCGATGAGCTCCTTCCCGGTCCCCGACTCCCCGGAGATGAGCACGGGGGCGTCGCCGCGGGCCACGCGCTCCACGAGGGCGAGCACGGCCTGCATGGGGGCGTACTGGGTCACGATCGCCGGCGCGTCGTCCACGCGCGAGAGGCGCGTGAGGAGGAGGGTGTTCTCCTTGGCGAGCTGCCGCTTCTCCCACGCGCGCCGCACCAGCACCTCGATCTCGGCCATGCGGTACGGCTTCGTGAGATAGTCGTACGCGCCGAGCTTCATCGCGCTGATCGCCGTCTCCACGGTGCCGTTCCCCGTGATGATGATCACCTCGGGCGGGGAGGCCTCCTCGCGCACCTGGCGCAGCACCTCGAGCCCGTCGAGCTCCGGCATGATGATGTCCAGGAGCGCCACGTCGTACGCTTCGGCACGGAGCGCGTCGAGCGCGGCGCGGCCGTCGGTGCACGTGGTCACCTGGCACCCGCGCCCGACGAGGAACTTCTCCAGAATCGCGCCGAGGTGCGGCTCGTCCTCGGCGATCAGGACCTTGATGTTCGCGTCCTCTCTCACGCCGTCCCTCCCGTAGGCTCGACCGGTAGGTAGATCCGAAACAGGCTTCCCTTCCCCACGGTGCTCTCCACCTCGATGCGCCCCCCGTGGTCCGCGACGATGCTGTAGCAGATCGACAACCCCAACCCCGTCCCGCTGGCT
>JADGGM010000584.1 GCA_019689955.1 Gemmatimonadaceae bacterium | reverse complement strand
GTCCAGCGCGGACGCGTTCGCGACCTTCTGGGGTAGTATCTTCGACTGGCTCTCCGCCGAGCGTCCGGACCCGCGCGCGGCGATCCCCGCCGAGGGGGCGTTGCGTGCGGGCGAGACCGTGCGCTGGCGGCGCGGGAGCGGGACCGACTCCGTGGTGGTCGCCCTCGTGCAACGGCGGGGCGCGGCGCGCGCGGATACGGTGACGCTCCACTTCGGGTCCGGTGCGAGCGTTGCGGAGAGCGATCCGCTCCCCGCCGGCATTTACGACGTGCGCATCCCCGGCGGCGCGGCGGTGCTCGCGGTGAACGCGTCGCGCGAGCTCCTCCCGCGTGCCCCCACGGTGCGTGCCGGGCCCGTCGGCGGCGCCGCCGCGTTTGCCGACCAGCCGCGCTTGCGCGCGATCGGGTGGGCGTATCTTCTCCTCATCGCCGCGCTGTGCGCGGAATGGCTCCTGCGGCGCAAGGGCGGGCTCCGCTGATGCGCGGCGCCGTCGCCCGGACGGACCCGCGGGACTCGACTCTCTGACTCTGGGACCTCGTTCGTCATGCCTATTCTTCGTCGCACTGGAGACACCCCGCGCCGCTCGCTCTGGCAGCGGATCAAGGACATCGCCCTCATGGACGTGGGGGTGCTCGTCCGCGGCGGGGTCAACCCGGGCTCGCTGGAGCAGCTCGAGGAGCTGCTGCTCGATGCGGACTTCGGCGTCCCCGTCACGGTCCGGCTCGTGGCCGAGGTGGAGGACCTGGCCAGCAAAGGGAAGGTGAAGACCCAGGAAGAGTTCCTGGGCGCGCTCCGCAACGGGATCGAGGCGGCGTTGCGCAAGGGGCGGAGCGACCCCGCGCTCACCCTCGCGTCCACCAAGCCCACGGTGATCCTCGTCGTCGGGGTGAACGGGGCGGGGAAGACGACGTTCATCGGGAAGCTCGCCGCTCGCCTGCGCAGGGAGGGGAAGACGGTGACGATCGCCGCGGGGGACACCTATCGCGCCGGGGCGATCGACCAGCTTCGTGTGTGGGCCGAGCGCACGGGGGCCGGGTTCGTGGGGAGCGCGCCGGGAGCCGATCCGGGCGCGGTGGCGTACAACGCGATCGATTCCGCGGTCGCTCGCGGGACCGACGTGGTGATCGTCGACACCGCCGGGCGTCTGCACACGCAGGACAGCCTCATGACCGAGCTGCAGAAAGTCGCGCGCGTGATCGCCAAGCGGCTCCCCGGCGCGCCGCACGAGACGCTCCTGGTGCTCGACGGCACGATCGGGCAGAACGCGGTGGCGCAGGCCAAGTCGTTCGCCGAGGCGGTGCCGCTCACGGGGGTCGTGATCACGAAGCTCGACGGCACGGCGCGCGGCGGGATCGTCGTCGCGGTGCACGAGGCGATCGACGTGCCGGTGAAGTTCGTGGGCGTGGGCGAGCAGGCGGAGGACCTTCTTCCCTTCGACGCCGCGGCGTACGCGGGCGAGCTGCTCGAGCAGACGTGAGCGGGGAGGGCGGTGGGAACGGCGGGCCCGCCGCGCGCGGCACGGGGCGCACGCGCTCCGGTGGGCGGAGCGCGGGGGTGCTCCTGTCCACGCCGGTCACCTACCTCAAAGGGGTCGGGCCGCGGCGCGCGGAGGCGCTCCGGCGGCTCCACGTGCTCACGGCCGAGGACCTCCTCTACCACCTCCCGCACCGCTACGAAGATGCGAGCACCGTCTCGCCCATCGCGTCGCTCGAGCCGGGGATGGACGCGACGATCATCGGCACGGTGATCTCGAAAGGTGTGATCCCCACGCGCAAGGGGCTCCGGATCTTCCAGGCGGTGGTGCGGGATGAGACGGGGATGATCGAGGTCTCGTGGCCCGGGCAGCCGTACCTCGACCGGTCGATCGCCAAGGGGGACGTGCTCCTGCTCACGGGCGCGGTGCGCTTCTTCCACGGCCGCCAGCTCCAGCCGCGCGAGATGGTGAACCTGGGCTCGGCGGACGACGCGGGCGACGGGATGGCCGCCGGGCGCGTCCTCGCGGTGTACCCGGCGACGGAAGGGTTGTCGTTCAAGCAGATCCGCGCGCTCATCGATGCGCACCTCGACACGCTGCTCCCGCTGGTGCGCGAGCTCCTCCCCGAGGAGGCGCTGCGCCGCGCGGCGGTGCCGGCGCTCCCGGACGCGCTGCGGATGGTGCACCGCCCGGCGTCGATCGCAGAAGCGATGCGGGGGCGGGCGCGTCTGGCGTTCGAGGAGCTGCTGTTCGTGCACATCCTGCACCGGCGCGCGAAGGCGCTGGCGCGGGCGCGGCGCGAGGGGATCCGTTTCGTGAACCGGCGCGAGCTGACGTCGCGGCTCAAAGCGTCGCTCCCGTTCGCGCTCACGGGGGCGCAGGTGCGCGCGACGCGCGAGATCGTGGCCGACATGTGCAGCGAGCACCGCATGCACCGGCTCCTGCAGGGCGACGTGGGGAGCGGAAAGACGGTCGTCGCGCTCTTCGCCGCGCTCCTGGCGATGGAGAACGGCTACCAGGCGGCGGTGATGGCGCCGACGGAGCTGTTGGCGGAGCAGCACGCGCGCACGTTCGAGCGGCTGCTGGCGCCGCTCGACATCGCGCCGGTGCTCTTCACGGGACGGCTCGGCGCGCGCGAGCGGCGGGAGGCGGCGGCGCGGATCGCCGAGCCGGGGCCGTTGCTCGTGGTGG
>JADGGM010000006.1 GCA_019689955.1 Gemmatimonadaceae bacterium | reverse complement strand
CGGGGGGGGGCCCGCCCCCCCCCGGGGGCCCGCGTCGCGCTGCGCCCCTCACGCCGCGGCTTCGGGCGCGATCACTGGTAGAGCCAGTACTTCTTCGTGCGCTGCGCGAACGCCGCCGCTTGCTCGTCCCACCGCGCGAGGAGCTCGTCGATGGTCCCCTGCTCCACCGCTTTGCGGAGCTGGTCCGTGCCGGCCAGGCGGTCGATGCTCCCGACGCGCCATTGCCAGTCGGCCTGGTGGCGCGCGTAGATGGCGCGGAGCATGTGGACGCCCACGTGCACCGCGTTCACGCGGTTCCGGTCCGTGACGTGGACCTCGATCATGGGGATCGTCTGCCCGCCCCACTTCTGCCCGGCAGCGATGGTGCGCGAGGTGGAGTCGAAGGAGACGCCCGGAAGGCCGAGTGCGTTCAGCTCCGTCGCGATCGCCCCGGCATCGTGCAACCACCCCGCGCCCACCACGCGGAAGGGGCGGTCCGTGCCGCGCCCCTCGCTCATCGTCGTCCCCTCGAAGAACACGGTGCCGGTGTAGAGGATCGTGGCATCCATGTCGCGGAGGTTGGGAGACGGGTTGAGCCAGGGGATCCCCGTCTCCTCCCACCACATCGAACGGCGGTAGCCCTGCATGGGGATCACCGTCACGTCGGCCTTCACCTGCCCGGTGCCGACGAGGTAGCGAAGCAGCTCTCCCGGAGTGAGACCGTAGCGCATGGCGACCGGATACTGGCCCACGAACGAGCGGAACGCGGTGTCGAGCACGTTCCCCTGCACGATGTCCGCGCGCACGGGGTCGGGGCGGTCGAGCACGATGAACGGCTTCTTCGCGGCCTCGGCGGCGAGCGCCATGGTCCACTCGTACGTGTAGACGCGCGCGCCGACGTCCTGGATGTCGTAGACGAGGACGTCGATGTCCTTCAGCATCTCGGGGGTGGGGATGCGCGTGGGGCCGAACAGCGAGTAGATGGGCACTCCGGTGGTCGAGTCGACCGAGGAGGCGACAGCGACCCCCGCCTCGGCCGCGCCGCGGAGCCCGTGCTCGGGGCCGAAGAGCGCGACGAGCTTCACGCCAGGGGCGTGATAGAGCAGGTCGATCGTGCTCCGCCCCGCGCGGTCGCGCCCCGACGGGTTGGTGATGAGCCCCACGCGCTTGCCGCGCAGGAGGTGGAGCGAGTCGCGCAGGAGGACCTCCACGCCGGGGACCACGTCGCCACGGGCGGGGGTGGGTGACGAGTGCTGCGCGCCGCACGAGGGCGCGAGGGCGACAAGGAGCGCGATGAAGGGAGCGGTGAGTCGGCGGTCCATGGGCAGGGGTCGGGGGAGAGCGGAGAGCGCGTGCCGCGGGCGCACGAACGGCCCGGCGACGGGGTGCGAACGTAGTTTGCACCGCGTGACCGGCACCGCGCCAGGCAGCCGCGGCCGCGTCTCGTGCCCGGCGGCCCTCGCTCGCGGCCACACCACTGGACGCGCGATCCCCCGCCGGATGGTGATGCGTGGCACCTCGGGGGCTGGTCCGGGTACTTTTCGAAGACCCTGATCTCGAGGACCGATGGTGGCACCGCTCCGCGCTCGCCGCCGCTTGCCGCGGGCGGTGGCTCTCCTGGTCGCATCAGGCGTGGGCTTCGGGCCCGCGTGGCACGACTCCACGCGAGCCGCACATCGCGCGGCGGCGGCGCCCGTGGGCGTCTACGTGCTCGCGCGCGCGACCGGCACCCGCCCGCCGATCCCCTTCGTCCTCCAAGCGCCCGGCGGCCCGGTGTCCGGGACGATCGATGGAGCGCGCGTCACGCTCGCCGCCGACAGCACGTACACCGACGAGGTCGTCGTGCGGTGGGTGAAGGCGCCGACGCTCCCCTTCCCCGTCCCGGGGCTCGAGCCGGGGAAGGAGCCGCGCGTGGTCCGCGGCGCGGGGCGCTACACCGTGCAGGGGAGCAAGATCACCCTCGAGCCGGGGGACTTCATCGCCCGCGGCCTCGTGCGCTCGGTCGAAGCGCGCGCGGCGGAAAAGGCGCTCACGCTCACCGGCGCCACTGCCGGGATCAGCGGGCAGCACTTCTCGCTCGACGCGGAGTTCACGAAGATCCGGTAGGGCGTCGGCGGGGAAGCGTCAGCGAACAGGGCGTGGCCGGCGCTCGGAACGCGGAACGCAAGCTGTCGATTTCGCCGACGTCCGTTCGTCACGTTCATGAGCGGGGACACCGCCCACGGTCGGTCCCCGAACAGGACACAACACGCGACAGGAGACAGCGCAATGCGTTCCGCTTCACCCACCACCACCGTCAACACGACCGTCACCCTCGCGGCCGCCGCGGCGCTCGCCGTCGTCGCGGAGGCGCACGCGCAGGGCGTCCCGCGCGGTTCCAGCGCCGCCCAGGGCGCGGGGCGCTACGCCGAGGTGAACGGGATCAAGCTGTACTACGAAGTCCGCGGGTCCGGGCCGCCGCTCATCCTCCTGCACGGCGGGCTCGGGGCGATCGAGATGTTCGGGCCCAACCTCGACGCGCTCGCCAAGGGGCGACAGGTGATCGCCGTCGACCTGCAAGGGCACGGTCGCACCGCCGACATCGACCGGCCGCTGAGCGTCGAGCTCATGGCCGGGGACATCGCGGCGCTCATCAAGCACCTGGGGCTCGAGCGGGTCGACGTCATGGGGTACTCCCTCGGCGGCGGCGTAGCGTTCCAGATGGCGCTCCGGCACCCGGAGCTGGTGAACAAGCTCGTGCTCGTCTCCATGCCGATCCGGCGCAGTGCGTTTTACCCAGACATCCTCGCGCAGCAAGGGAGCGTGGGCGCGGCGGCCGAGGCAATGAAGCAGACGCCGATGTATCAGCTCTACAGCGCCCTCGCCCCGCGCCCCGAGGACTGGCCGCGGCTCCTGGAGAAGATCGGCGAGGCGATGAAAAAGGACTTCGACTACACCGCCGACGTCGCACGGATCACGGCACCAACGCTGATCGTCGCCGCCGATGCGGACATGTTCCCCCCGGCGCACGCAGTGGAAGTGTTCGGGCTCCTGGGCGGCGGGAAGCGCGACGGCGGGTGGGACGGCTCAGGGCGCCCCACGTCGCAGCTCGCGATCCTGCCGGGGCTCACGCACTACACCATCTTCAATGCCCCGGCGCTGGCGGCCGTGGTGATCCCCTTCCTCGATCAGCCCGCACCGGCGATGACGAGCCGGTGACGCCCGATGGCGCGCAGATGCACGGGAGCCACGATGCATCCGCGCGCCCCTCACGGCGCACCGAGCGCGCGCGCGAGCGCGGCGTCGTGGCCGTAGACGTCGGGGTAGAAGAAGACCCTGCCGTCGTCGGCCACGACGGCGGTGGCGTAGAGGATGTAGACGGGGAGCGGGCGAGCGAGCGTCACCTGGACCGTTCGAGTGCCGCGCATCGCCGCCTCGATGCGCGGGCGGTCCCAGTCGTCCTGCCCCTGGAGCACGAAGGTCGCGAGCGCGGCCGGGTCGCTCACGCGGATGCACCCGTGGCTGAAGTCGCGGCGCGCGTGCGCGAACAGCTCCGTCGCGGGCGTGCCGTGCAGGTAGACATTGTACGCGTTCGGGAAGATGAACTTGACCGGGCCGAGCGCGTTCTTCTCCCCCGGGCGCTGGCGGATGCGGAGCGTGCCCGCGGCCACGCGGGCGAGGTTCGCCGCGGTCGGCGCGTAGCGGACGCCGTCGGCGCCGGTACCGCGGACGATCTCCAGCGCCTCGCGAGTGAAATACGCCGGGTCCTTCCTGATCGCGGGGATGATCTCGTTGCGCGCGATGCTCGGCGGAACGTCCCAGTACGGCCGGAAGACCACGGAGCGCATCGTGCCCACGAACACCGGCGTGCGGCGCCGGCGGTAGGCCTGGCCGACGATCACGTCCAACGCGAGCACGGGCGCCTCGCCCGCGACGTCGCGGTTGAAGAGGTAAAGTCGAAACCCGGCGATGTTCACCACCGCGAACCGCCGCCCCGGCTCCACGGGGAGCCACCGCCATCGCTCCAGCGTCAGCTCGATCTGGCGAACGCGCTGCGCCAGGGGGACGCGGAGCTGTGCCATGGTCGCGGGGCCGATGGTGCCGTCGGCGACGAGGGCGTGGCGCTCCTGGAAGGCGCGCACGGCGCCGACGAGCGGGGCGTCGTACACGTCGTCCGCCCCTGCGGCGGCACGTGCCGTGTCGCTCGGCGCGAGATCGCCGAGCGCCGAGAGGAGGCGGCGGAGCACCGGGACGCCGGCATAGACATCCCCCGGGCGAACACTTCGCGCGGCGCGCGGCGGGAGGTGCAGCGTGGTATCGGCCGCGAGCGCGCGATAGGTCGCGAGCGCGCGCTCGAGCGCCGCGTAGCGCGAGAACGGAGGCTCGGCCGCGCGGAAGACGCTCTCGACGTCGGCGCTCCGGCTCGCGGCAAGCGTCTGGGCAGCGAGGTCGAACGGCACCGTGTCGGCGGGGAGCGCGAAGCCCAGGGAGCGCGGGTTCGCGCGGCCGCGGTGGAGGTGCTGCATGAAGCGCATCACCGAAAGAGAGAGCCAGACGTCGAATCGCGCGACCGCCGCCTGGTCGACGGCGACCGGCGCGCCGCGGGGCACGTCGCCCACGAGCTCGCGGCGCGCCGGCGCCTCGCTCGCCCGCGGCGCCGCCGCGCCGACCGCCCCCGCGGCGCGGGCGGCGGCGCGCGCGCGGAGCGGCTCGGCGTCGTAGTCTCGCGCACGGAGACCGTGCGACGCCGCGGCGGCAAGGCTCGCGATCGCGGCATCGGCGCGCGGCGTCGGGCGGCCGTTGGACGTCCAGATCGGCGCCGCGCGGGCCATGTCGTAGAGGCGACCGAGCGGCGCCCGGTAACGCTCGTAATCGCGGAGCGACGCACCGGGGAGATCCGCGCGCGCGATCGTCGCGCGCAGCGCGTCGGCGATCGAGTCCGCGGCCGGCGGTGTGACGGCGCTCTGCGCGCGCACACCGCGCACGGGGAACGCGGGGAGGGCGAGCAGGAGCGCGAGCAGCGCGGCGCGGCACACGCGCGAGCGCCTCGTGCACCCGACCGCACCGCCGATCGCGTCACCGGTCCCGGTCGTCGTCGCCATGGAGATCCTGCGCATTGCCGCCGTGCGCTCGATTGGTCTACTGCGCCGTGTACCCGCCGTCGATGAGATACGACGCCCCGGTGACGAACGCCGCCTCCGCCGAAGCGAGGTACGCGACGAGCCCCGCCACCTCGTCGGGCTCCCCCAGGCGGCCGATCGGGTGGAGCGGGAGGACCGCCTCCGCCAGGCTCCCGCTGATGAGCGGCGTGCGGATGAACGCCGGGTCCACCGCGACCACGCGTATCCCGGCCGGCGCGAGCTCGAGCGCGACGGCCTTGGTGAGGCCGAGGATGCCGTGCTTGGCCGCCGTGTACGCGGGCGCGCCGTTAAAGCCGACGACGCCGAGGATGGACGCCATGTTGACGATCACCCCACCACCGCCGCGCGCCTTCATCACCCGCGCCGCGTGCTTCACGCCGTAGAAGACCCCGTCGAGATTCACACGAATGACCCGGTGCCACGCCTCCGCGGTGCGCTCATCGATCGGCGTCGGCTCCTCGCCGATCCCCGCGTTGTTGACCATGATGTCGAGCGGCCCGAGCTCGGCCACGGTCCGGTCGACCAGGTCGCGGACCGCGTCCTCGCGGCTCACGTCCGTCTCCACCGCGATCGCGCGGTGGTTGCCTTTGCGGAGCTCCGCCACGAGCGCGGCGGCCGGATCGGCGTGCACGTCGCTCACCGCGACCGCCGCACCCTCGCCGGCGAGCCGGCGTGCGATCGCCGCGCCGATCCCGCTCGCCGCGCCGGTGACGATCGCGATCTTCCCTTCGAAGCGTTTCACGCAGCCCCCCCGAGTGCTCGAGTCCACGGTGGTACCGTCGCGCCGATGGCGCTGTGCCGCATGGTAACGCGCCCCCCCACACGCGGCGTCGGGGGGGATGACGCACGAGCGTCAGGCGCTCCCCGACACGCGGCACGACGGCCGCCCGCCACGCCGGCACGCCGATGTTGAGCTCGTCCGATGCGGTGTGCAGCGAAACGGTACCGCACGGCGGGAGCGCAGGAGTCATGCTAAGGGGCGCTCTCGACGCGCGCTTCCATTTGCGGTCGGGGCGTCCACAGGGGATGTTGTGCGCGGTGCCCGGAGCTCGTTCCCTTTTCGCGGAGGAGATGGAGACATGGCTGATCGGCTCGACCCACGCGCGGTGTGCTCCATGCACTGCCTCGCGCGCGTGCTCGTGGCGGGGCTCGCAATCGCGGCGCTCGCGCACGCGCCGCTCTTGGCCCAGGGGAGCCTCACGGCGGCGCGGGGCGGGGGCGACTCGGCGGCGGCTCGGCGGCGCCAGGCTCAGGAGGATCGTTTGCTGAAGGATTGGGCGGACCTCGCGCACTACCGCGAGGCGAACGCGAAGCTCGGACCCCCGGCCACCGGGGAGCGACGCGTGGTGTTCATGGGGAACTCGATCACCGAGGGGTGGGCGCAATACTTCGATACGCTCTTCCCCGGCAAGCCGTACATCGGCCGCGGGATCAGCGGGCAGACCACGCCGCAGATGCTCGTCCGCTTCCGGCAGGACGTGATCGCCCTCCACCCGGCGGTGGTGGTGATCCTCGCCGGCACCAACGACATCGCGGGGAACACCGGGCCGTCGACGCTCGAGATGATCGAGGACAACCTCGCCTCGATGACGGAGCTGGCCCAGGCGAACGGGATCCGCGTGGTGCTCTCCTCGGTCCTCCCGGCGTACGACTACCCGTGGCGCCCGGGGCTCGCGCCGGCGCAGAAGATCGTCGCGCTCAACGCCTGGATCGCGCGCTACGCGGCCTCGCACGGCGCGGTGTATCTCGACTTCCACTCCGCGATGGCCGACACTCGGCAGGGTCTTCCGCCGTCGCTCTCCGCCGACGGGGTCCACCCGAACCTCGCCGGCTACCGAATCATGGCGAAGCTCGCCCAGCAGGCGATCGAGGAAGCGCTGCGCAGACCGGTGAAGAAGCGAGCGACCGTGAGGTGACTTTCATCAGTCATTCCGCTTGCGCTCGGCGATGGCAGCACAGACGCGCGGGCCCACGAGGGTGCGGCGCTCAGGTGGCGCACACGTGGGGGCGCCCACTCAGAAGGTGCCCACCATCAGCCCGAAGGTCACCGGCATCGTCCGGATGTCGTGGCCGTCGGTGAAGATCTGGAGATAGCGGGCCTCGAGGAAGACGCCGACGCGGCCGACGTCGGAGCGCAAGCCGGCGCCGCCGTTCCAGGCGAAGCTCGTGTTCGCTCCCGATCGGATCCCCGTGGACTCCGTGATGTTGTTCCGCACGCGGTACAGCCCGACCCCGGCCGTCAGGTACGGCTTGAGCGGGATCCGGCCCGGGATCGTGAAGAGGAGATTGGCGTCCCCACCCCAGAGGTTCACTCCGCCGTTCGCGGTGGCGGAGGACGGTATGAGGCGCTGGTACGTTCCGGCAAGCCGGAAGCCGACCGGGACGCGCGGCCCCGTCACGTCGAGCAGCACCCCCGCGCCCCACCCGGGATCGATCCCGTTCTTCGTTGCGCCGAGCGGGAAGGTGGCGCCCCCGAGCGCCCCGAGCTTGATCGATGGCCCGGCTGCGTACCGACGATGGCGCCCGTGATCCCGCCACGGCCCCTGCGCGGCCGCAGTCGACGTGAGCACGAACGCACACACGGTCACCATGGCTCCGACGCGCAGAGCGCTCTTCGACCTGGACTGCATAACGACTCCTACCACCTGCGTGTACCACCCCGAGATGCATCGCACGCCGACCCCGTGCGACCGCGCTCGCATCCCCCCTTCGCATTCGGTATGCCCCAGCGGCGCGGTGTCGCCAAGAGCCCTCATCATCCGGGGCGCGTGCCACACGCGTGCGTGGCCGATCGTCAGCGTCGTGTCAGCGCCCGACGGACGGGATCGTCACCGGCGGCTTCCCGGCGGCCTTGCGTTTCGCGTTCAGTGCCGGAAGGTCGCGGCGCTCGAGCGCGGTCCATCGGGCCATCACCGCATCGGCCGTGGCGCGGGCGCGCCGGCAGTCCGCGATCTCGCGGGCCGTGGGTGCGACGTCGGCCTGCTGCATGGCCATCGCGGCCGCGAGGAGCCCGTCGCGTGCGCTCGCCAGCGTCGCCGGCGCCCCTGCCGCGCCGCGGCGGCGGACGGGCGCGGGCGCCCGCGGGGGCGGGGCGGGCGCGCGCGCGGCGACGCGCGCCGCCGCCGCGGCCGCGTCCGGGTCGCCGAGCGCCGCGAGCCGGGCCGAGAGAGCGCGCGCGGTCGTATACGCCCGCTGCGCCGCCACCGCGCCGTCATACATCTCGCGCGACAACCTCGCGAGCTGCGCGAGCGCGGCCGGCGACGTGTGCACGCGCGGATCGAGGCGGAGCGTGAGCGGCTGCGTGTAGCGCTTCCCTCCCACCGTGAGTCGCACCGTGTAGCGCCCCGGTGGCGCCCAGGGGGCGTTCACCATGGGATACGTCCGGTGCGGCACCGCCCCCGTCGCGCTCTCGTCGTCGGCGGCCGAGCCGTCGTCCGTCGTCACCGGCTGATAGTGCAGGTCCCACGTGACGCGGTGCATCCCCTTGCGCGTCGAGATCGTCATCGGCGGCGCCGGCCAGTAGAGCGGGAGGCGGCAGTACGGCGCCGTCGGCGTCCGCTGGCAGAGGCGGTCGTACGCCGCCGGGTCGAGCGCCGGGTGCGGGGAGAGGACCGGGTCGGCGCTCGAGTACGAGCGGATCACCGTGCCGGCCGAATCGAGGATCTCGAGCGTCACCGGGCCGGGAGCGTCTGCGGCGAGGTAGTAGTCGATGATCCCGCCCGGCGGCGGGTTCTCCCCCGCCGGGAGCTCCGGGGGCCACGGCGTGGGATCGTTCGTACCGAAGCGGACGCGCACCGCGGTGATCGGCTCGAACAAGTACGCCACCGTCGCCGCCCGTGCGCGCGCCGCCTGGCGGAGCGGCGTCACGTCGTCGAGGATCCAGAAACCGCGGCCGTGCGTGCCGGCGATGAGGTCCGCGCAGAGGCAGGTGCTGTCGTCCTTCACCTCGAGATCGCGCACCGAGATCGCCGGCATGTTGAGGCGGAGCGACTCCCAGTGGTCGCCGTCGTCGAAGGAGACCCAGACCTGCTGGTCCGTGGCCGCGTAGAGGAGCCCGCGCTGGCGAGGGTCCTCGCGGATCGAGTTGGCGACAGCGCCCGGAGCGATCCCGTTGTCGATCTCGGTCCACGTCTTCCCGCCGTCGTGCGTCCGCCAGAAATGCGGGTTCAGGTCATCGATGCGCAGCGTGTTCGCCGCGGCGTACGCGGTGCGATCGTCGAAGTGCCCCGCGTCGATGTTGAAGATGCGCGTCCACGGCTTGATGGCCGGCGGCGTGACGTTCCTCCACGTCGCGCCGCCGTCGGTCGTCACCTGGATGTTGCCGTCGTCGGTGCCGGCCCAGAGCACGTTCGCGTTGCGCGGCGAGGGGGAGAACGCCGTGATCGCCCCCTGTGGCGACGGGGTCACGCTGCTCGCGTACTTCCCCGCGCTCGCCGGGACGGCCCACGTGGCACGCGCGAGGTCAGGGGAGATGCGCGTCCAGCTGTGCCCGCGGTCGGTCGTCTTCCACACCACGTTGGAGGTGTAGTAGAGCACGTCGGGGTTCACCGGGGACCAGGCGATCGGCATCGTGCGGACGTTGCGGCCGACGTCGTGCCCGGCGGCGTCGTGGCCGCTCATGTCGGGGCCGACGTACGTGGTCTGGCCGGTCCGGCGATCGTAGAGGGAGACGTTGGTGCGCATGCTCCCGAAGACCAGGTCCGGATCGCGCGGGTCCGGGGCGGCGATGCCGTACTCCTGGATGTTGACCGGGTGCCAGTCGTGGAAGGTGGTCTCGCCGTCCATGGAGCGGCTGGCGACGCACGCGGAGCCCGCGTCCTGCTGCCCGCCGCAGACGCGGTACGGGAAGGCGTTGTCGATGGAGACGTGGTACATCGCGGCGGTGGGCTGCGTGTACCAGTTGCTCCACGACGCGCCGCGGTTGGCGGAGACGACGGCGCCCTGGTCGGTGACGACGAGGAGGATGTTAGGATTGGTGGGGTTGATCCACGCTTTCTGGTAGTCGTCGCCGCCGGGTGCGCCGCGCACGGCGGACCAGGTGACGCCGCCGTCCTCGGTGCGCCAGAGGACGACGGAGGCGCTGTAGACGACGTTCTCGTTCGACGGGTCCACGGTAATGGTCGGGAGGTCGCCGCCGCCGATGCGCGCGAGGGGGCGCATGTCGGGGGTGCGCCCGGTGAGCCCGGCGCCGTTCACGAGGGTCCAGTGCTCGCCGCCGTCGGTCGACTTGTAGAAGCCGATCGCGCCGCCGCCGAACCCGGTGCGCCCGTTCGGGGTGGCGCCGGCGACGGTGGCGTAGAGCGTCGCGGGATTGCTCGGCGCGATGGCGAGGTTCGCCTGGAGGACCGTCGGGAGCCCGTTGGTGAGCTGCCTCCACGTGGTGCCGCCGTCGGTCGACTTGTAGATCCCGCCGCCGGCGCCGCCGAAGGAGAGGCTCTCGCGGAATCCTTCCTGCTGCTGCCAGAGCGCGGCGTAGACGATGTTCGGGTCGTGCGGGTCGATGCGGACGTCGTTCGCGCTCGTGTACTCATCCTTGTACAGCACCTTCTGGAACGTCCGTCCGCCGTCGGTCGACCGGAACACGCCGCGCTCGGCGTTGGGCCCGTACGGGTGGCCGAGCACGGCGACGAAGAGACGGTTCGGATCGCGCGGGTCCACGTCGACGTTGGCGATCATCTGGCTGTCGTCGAGCCCCAGGTGCGTCCACGTCGCCCCCGCGTCGGTCGACTTGTACATCCCGTTGCCGACCGCGAGATCGGGGCGGATGATCCCCGCGCCGGTGCCGACATAGATGATGTTCGGGTCCGACGGCGCCACGGCAATCGCGCCGATGGAGCCCGTGGGCTCCCGGTCGAAGAGCGGCTGCCAGGTGGAGCCGTAGTCGGTCGAGCGCCACACCCCGCCGTTGTCGAACCCGACGTAGAAGACGTTGGGCTGGCTCGGGACGCCGGAGAGGGCGCGCGCGCGTCCGGCGCGCGTGGGGCCGATGGAGCGCCAGCGCATGGCCGAAAAGACGTCGGCCGATTGCGCCCGGACAGCACGGGCGCTCGCGGCGAGCGAGGCGATGGTGGCGAGAGCGGTGGCGGGGCGGAGGACGGATCGCAACACGAAACGAATCTCCGGGAGAGAGAGGGCTGACTGCGGCTCACTACATCGGCGCCACCTGGTACTGCTCCAGCGTGCCGTCGGGGAGCTCGTACGTCCACGCGCGGAGCGTGCGCGCCCCGCACGACACGCGATAGACGCGCAGCACCATCCCCCCGCGCTTGGACTGCGAAAGCTGCACGAACCCCGTGGGCGCGCCGAGCGGCCCCAGGCTCGAGGCGAAATCGCGGAGCGCCTGGTCGCTGAAGTACGCGTTGGCGTCCGCCGTGAAGAGCGAACGGTCGATCGTGCCGTGCTGCAGCCCCTCGAAGATGCGCCGGGCGCGTTCGGTGCGGCTCTGCGTCTCCGCGTCCTCGGTGGTGAAGAGCACACGCGCGATCTGCTGCGCGATCGCCCCCGCCGCCGGCGCCGCGTCCTGGTTGGTGAGCACCACCACGGCTGCGCTGTCATCCGGGAAGATGATGTTCTGCGCCGTGAACCCCGACACCTCACCCCCGTGCGAGATCGCGCGGTGTCCCCCCGACAGCGAAACGTTGACCCCGAGCCCGTACCCGGTGCTCACCCCGTCGCGGAGGAGCGTCGTCGTCTCCATCGCGCGGTAGGAGGCGGGGGCGAGGAGCGATCGGCGGATGACCGAGATGTCCCACTTCGCCAGATCGCTCGCGCTCATCGCCAGCTCCCCGGCGCCGTACATCCATCCGCGCCCCGTGGACGGCCCCGGGCGGAGCGTGCCGAGGGCGTAGCGCATGTAGCCGACCGGCTCCACGGAGGATGGGCCGCCGCTGTCGAAGTCGACCGCGCTCTTCAGCTGCAACGGCTCGAGGATCCGCGTGCGCACGAAGCGGAAGAAGGGGACCTTGCTGACTTTCTCGACGATCAGCGCGGCGAGAGTGTAGTTGGTGTTGCTGTACTGCCACCGCGTGCCGGGGTCGAAGTCGAGCGGCTGCTTGGCCCACCGGTCGAGGATCCCCTGCGGGGAGATCGGCTTCTCCATGAGCGGGGGGACGTAGTCCTGCGGCCAGAAGTCCTGATAGCCGGAGGTGTGCGAGAGGAGCTCGCGGATGGTCACCTCGTTCCCGCGGGTGAGGCCGGGGACGTAGCGCGAGACGGGATCGTCGAGGGAGAGCTTCCCCTCCTGCTGGAGGAGGAGCACGGCCGCCGCGGTGAACTGCTTGCTGATCGAGCCGATGGCGTAGCGCATCTCCGGGCGCGCCGCGACGCGCGGCTCGAGTGAGGCGTCGCCGTACGCGCGAGTGCAGGGGCTCTCGCCGGGGCGCCCCCCGGCGCCCGCCGCGCGGGGGGCGCCGGTCGCCGCGAGCACGGCGGAGGCGATGGAGTCGACCTGCGCGGGGAGCCGGTCGGCGCCGGCGCTCTGCGCGTGGGCCGCTCGAGGGAGCGGCGTGGCCGCGAGGAGCGCGGTCGCGAGGAGGGTGTGGCGGACGGACATGTGGATGTTGGAGGAAGATCGGAACGAGTTGTGCGCCATGGCGAGCGGGAGGCCGGGCGGACCGGCAGCTCGTTCGGCGCGGGCGGCGCGCGGCCGGTACGACGCGTGTGGCCGGCGACACGTGCTTGCGGATTGGACAACGATGGCGCGCAGAAAGTCGAACCGCCAGCACCCGGGCGTGCGGGGATCGTGTCATCTTTCTCACGGCAGAGCCCGCTCGTCTTTTTTTCTTGCTTCGCCAGTCGTTCAGTCGTATTGACGTGGCGGGCGCGGGTGCGCTATCGTCGGGCGCGTTCTCCTGAGGGAGGGGCCAGCATGCCGCCGATGCGCCGTTCCTGCACGCTCGCCGTGGCGACCATTCCTGCTCTGGGTGCATGTGGCACGGATCCAACCCAGCCGCCGGCCGAGGACCCACGCGCCGCGCACTACGACAGTCTCGCCAGCGTCGTCGCGAGCCACGACGTCGCACGCGCGGCTGCGCTCTCGATGATCGCGCTCGCATATCACGCCGGGATCACGCCGACCACGGTGACCGTTCAGGACAGCGATGCGGCCACCGAGTACCAGGCGGCGGTCGTGCGCACGGTGCTCTCGGGTTCATCTTCCTTGCCCGGCATGGAACCCATACCGGACACGTGGGACATCGTGCTCTGGCAGGAGCCGGACGGCGAGCGGTTTCTCCACATCAGAGGCCAGACCGACAGCGTGAGCTTCGGACCGAGCGATCCCAGTCTCCCGCTCCTTCACTTCGGTCGCCTGGAGTGGGGCGCGGATGGCCGGGAAAAGATGGGTGTGGAGGGTTACGCGCTCCTCGCGATGGGCGACCCATCCGGGCACTCGCGCTCGAGCGCAACACGGTGACCTGCGCTCGCGCGACGTTCACGGTCTCGCTCGCGGCCGTGGCGAAGCCGCTGCTCGCCGGGACGGTGCTCGTGGATTTCTCCGGGGCGCCGCATCCGATCATGGCGACGTCGCTCGCGGTGCCCGGGATCAACGTGGCGCGGCGATGATCGGCGTGCGCGCGTCGCATCGCTCCAGCGCGTGGCGGCACGTGGTGCGCGAGGTGATGGTGCAATGAGCGGCCGGGGAGCCCTCATCCTCGCGCTCGCGCTCTTCGCCGCCGGTGCGGCACGCGGCCAGGACCGGGACAGCGCGAGCGCCGCGGCACCCGCCACGGACACCTCGATGCTCGCCGACACGCTGATGGTGGATGTCGGCGGGCATCGTCTGCGCATGATCGCGGCCGGGCGGGGGACGCCGACGGTGGTTCTGGAAACGGGCCTCGGGAGCGGACTCGGCGACTGGGACACGGTGCGCCCCGCCATTGCCCGCCTCACCCGCGTGATCGCGTACGAGCGCGCGGGGTACGGCGCGTCGGAGGCGGCACCCGGTCCCCGCACCGCACGGCGCGTGGCCGCCGAGCTGCACGAGGCACTCGCCCGAGCGAACGTCCCGCCGCCGTACGTGCTCGTCGGCCACTCGCTGGGTGGTGCGTTCGTGCGCGTGTACGCGGCGATGTATCCGCGGGAGGTCGCCGGCCTGGTGCTCATTGACCCCGCGATGGAGGAGTTCTACCGCCGTGCCGCCGAGCTACCCGAGTGGAAGGCGGCCGAGGCCGACCAGCGCCAGCGCATGGCCCAGGGATCGCTCGGCGAGCGCGGCGAGTGGCTCGCCTGGGACAGCACCATGGCCCAGCTCCGCGCCGCGCACCCACTCCCCGCCGTTCCGATCACGATGCTCACCTCCATGAGCACGGCCGATGGACGCGGCGGCGAGTTGCTGCGCCTCTGGGGTGAGGTGCAGTCGGAGTGGGTCCGCCAGACGCCCGGCGCCAAGCAGATCGTCACCACCAGGAGCGGCCACTGCATTCAGTGCGAGGAGCCGCAGCTCGTGATCGATGCGGTTCGCGAGATCGTGAACGCCGTGACGAGCCGTCGTTGAGCGGCTCCCGAGCGCGATCGCGCCCGCGGATCTCGACCTCTCACCGACGCATCACTGGGCCCGGCGCCTCGTACCTTCGCGGCGCCGGGCTCGGTGCGTGTGGCGTCGTGGGCCGGGGCGCTCAGACCTCGGCTTCCGCCGTCGTCGGGTCGATGATCGTCGCCACCTCGAGCACCCGGTCCGCCGGGAAACCTCCCCGCCGCGCGTGCTCGCGGATGATGTCCGCGTGCGGCGCGATGTAGACGCAGGTGATCTTGTCCTCGGTCACGTAGCTCTGCACCCATTGGATCTCGGGGCCGAGCTGTCGCAGCACGCCGCACGACTTCTCGGAGATCGCCCGGAGCTCGTCCGGGGAGAGCGCCCCCGCGTTCGGGATCTCGCGCTCGATCAGATATTTTGGCATGATATCCAGGTCTCGGGTTGTCGGTTCGATCGAAGCGACGCTGAGCCGGCGGGCTACATCGCCAGCACGTCCGTGGCGTACGCGCAGCTCACGCGGGGGTTCCAGTCCGCGAAGATGCCGCTCGGGTTGTTCCGCCAGACCCACGCATGGAGCGCCCAGACGCCGAAGGTGGTATTGTACGTGAACGATCGTCCGAACAGCGACGGCGCGGGATCCGTCGGGCTGCCCGGGAGGATGTACTCCACCGCGACGAGCCGGAATCGTCCGTTCTTCTCCGGCTCGAACAACAGCAGCTCGGGCTCGTCCACCTGCACCTTGCCATCGTTGATGTACTGCGGTCTTCCGTAGTGATAGCCCATGCCGCCCTGTGCGCTGAACATGCAGGGTGTGATCTTGGTGTCCCAGCCGGCCACCTTGGCCGCACTGAAGCGGTGGAGCTTCGCCGTCACGCGGCGCAGGGTGGCGAGGTCCTTCCGGACATCCGTGTCGCGGTCGCCGATCCGCCGTGTCTCGACTTTGACGGCGTCGCGGTCGATGGCGCCGCCGGCGGCGGTCGGCGCGGGGTCGCAAGCAGCCACCAGCATGATCCCGGTGAGCGCGAGCAGGTGGGTCGTCCGGTTCATGGTTCCCTCCTGTGGTGTAAGTCCATCCGGAACGCATGCCAACAATTCACCGGGGTGGTTAGCGGGCAGTCGCTCTCGCCGTTAACTACGGATCAACTGGCCGGATGCCGGACGGGAGAATCGCGGTTCAGCTGCTCGGCGGCGCATCGCTGCGCTCCGGTGACGCGCCGCTCAGCGGTCCACCGGCGCAGCGCCACCGTATCGCGCTGCTCGCGCTCCTGGCCGTCGCGTGGCCGCAGCCGCTCCCCCGCGACCGCGCCATGGTGTTGCTCTGGCCCGAGAAGAACACCGCGAGCGCTCGACGACTGCTCAACCTGGCGGTGCACGTGCTCCGGGGCGCCCTCGGCGAGGGCGCGATCAGGTCGACGGGGGACGCACTCCTGCTCGACCCGGCGTGCGTCAACTGTGACCTCCTCGCTCTCCGCACCGCGCTCGCCGAGGGGGCCCTCGATCGCGTCGCACGGCTGTACACGGGCCCGCTGCTCGACGGCTTCCACCTGAGCGACTCGCCCGAGTTCGACTACTGGCTCGACGAGCACCGGGCCGAGCTCCAGCACGCGTACACGGACGCCCTGCTCGCCCTCGCCCAGCGCCAGGAGCGCGAAGGGGACGTGCACGGTCGCGTGGCGACGTGCCGGCGGCTGGTGGCCGTCGATCCCTGCTCGGGTCGTTTCGCGCTGGCGCTCATGCATGCGCTCGACGCCGCGGGCGACCGTGTCGGCGCCATCCAGCACGCGATCGACCACGCCGGCCGGGTCCGCGCCGATCTCGAGCTCGATCCCGAACCGGAAGTCGTGGCCCTCGCCGAGCAACTGCGCCGCGAGCCGGCGCGTGCGAGGTCCGGTCCGCCACCGCGCGTCGAGCCGGACGCGAGGGACGACGCTGCCGCAGCGGAGCCCCGCGCGCCGAGCGATG
>JADGGM010000583.1 GCA_019689955.1 Gemmatimonadaceae bacterium | reverse complement strand
TCGCTGCGCGCCGCGATCAACGCGTACGAGGACGCCGTCCTCCTCGCGCCGAACGATGTCGACGCCAAGTGGAACCTCGAGCTCGCCGTGGCCAAGCTCGAGAACGAGGAGGTGCAGTTGCGCGGCGGCACCCACCGCGATGCGAACTGGGGGGGTGGGAACCTCACCAAGTCCGGCTACCAGGGCGCGCCGCAGACCGGCGCCGGCGCAACCCCGGGCGGCGGCTTCGGCACCGGCGGCGGCTCGGAGGCCGTCCCCGTCCTCACCGAACGCGACGCGCGACGCCTCCTCCGCGAGGCCGAGCGCGCCACCGTCACCGGGCAAGACGTCCGCCGCCCGCCCAAACCCGATCAACGCCCGGTCCACCGCAGGGACTGGTAACGAGGCCGCCGTCGTGCGATATCTCCCGGGCACACGCTCCGCATGACGAACAGAACCGGTCGCGGCAGAGCGCGCACCACGATGCCCTGATATCGGCAAGGCGACCAATGGCGACCGGCATTGGGGCCACCTACTATCGTTGACGCAGAGCGATGGCGTCGGGTCGTGAGGCCCGCGCGTCGTGCATTCGCCGGCGTTCCGCCTGGAGCCCGTGACGTGGAGGACATGCTGTCGGCCTCTCGAGCGAGATACTCGCATCCGCCGCGCGCCGCCGGCGCCACGCGCTGGCTCATCGCGCTCCTCCTGCTCGCGGTCCCGCTCGCCGCCGCCGCACAGCGCACGAGCGTCGAGTCCGAACGGATCGCGCAGGGCCACGGGCTCTCGAACGGCACCGTCACGGCGATGGCCCAGGACCGCGTGGGGTTCCTCTGGCTCGGCACCGAGGATGGTCTCGATCGCTACGACGGCTCGTCCTTCACCGTCTACCGCCCCGTCCCCCGCGACAGCTCCTCCCTCGGCGGCCCGTGGATCACGTCGCTCGCCGTCGGCCAGGACGGAACGCTCTGGATCGGCACGCTGCACCACGGCGTGAACCGCTACGATCCCCAGACGCAGCGCTTCCGCCGCTACCGCTACCGCGCCGGCGACCCGCAGTCGTTGAGCGATGACCACGTGAACACGCTCCACGTGGCGAGCGACGGCACGCTCTGGGTGGGGACGAAGTCGGGGCTCGACCGCCTCGATCCGGCGACGGGGCGCGTGCAGCGCTACGCGCCCGACTCCATCGACGTCCTCGGCTACATGCGCGACGTCCTGTCGATCACCGACGATGGACAGGGCGCGCTCTGGGTGGGGATGCGCCAGGGGATCTTCCGCTTCACCCCGGCGCGCGGGACGTTCGAGCCCCTCCATCTCCCCGTCGCACCGCTCCCGGCGCGCGCCATGCTCCGCGACCGGCACGGGACGATCTGGATCGGTGTCGAGAACCAGCTCGTCGCCGTCGACCCCGCCACCGCCAGCATCGTGCTCCGCTATCGGAGCGCGACGCCGGCGCACCCGTCGCCCATCGGCGGGCGTGTGCTCACCCTTTACGAGAGCGCCGACGGGAGACTGTTGATCGGGAGCGAGAACGGGCTCGCGGCGCTCGATCCGGTCACGCGACACTTCGTCCGCTACCGGCACGACGCCAACGTTCCGACCTCGCTCGGCGGGGACATCGTCCGCTCGGTGTTGGTCGATCGCGGCGGCGTGCTCTGGGTCGGTGTCGAGAGCTACGGGCTCAACAAGTACGCCCCCGCCGCCGTGCGCTTCGCCGTGCTGCGCCGCACGCCCGACACGCCCGGTGGTCTGAGCGACAACTACGTTCGCGGGATCACGCAGGACCCGCGCGGTGACGTCTGGATCGGTACGCAGTTCGGTGGGCTCAACCGCTTCGACCCGCGCACCGGGCGCATCACTGTCTACCGCCACCGCCGTGATGATCCCCGATCGCTCCCCGGCGACAACGTGTGGGCGATCCTGTTCGACCGGTCGGGGACGATGTGGGTCGGTCTCCAGGAGCACGGGCTCGGCACGTTCGACCCGCGTACCGGCGCCTTCACCCCCTTCCCCCTCGTTCCGCGCGACGCGAGCGTGAACACGCTGTACGAGGACACGCGGGGCGACTTGTGGGTCGGGCTCGACTGGCGCGGCCTGATCCGGATCTCCCCCGACCGCCGCCGCGCGCGCACTTACGGCGACCGCTTCGGCGACGTGCGCGTCCTCGCGACGGCGGACGTCGAGACGATCCTCGAGGATCACCGAGGGTCGCTCTGGGTGGGGGGCGACGGCGGGCTCACGGAGCTCGACTGGCGCGCCGGGCGCGCCGGGCGCGTCGTGCGCTTCCACGCGGCCCCCGGCCACCCCGGCGCGCTTGGCGGCGACTTCGTCACCAACGTGGTGGAGGACCGCGACGGGCGCATCTGGGTGGCGACCAAGGGGGGTGGGCTCAACCTCCTGGACCGCGCGACGGGACGCTTCACGACCATCGGGACCGCCAACGGGCTCCCGCACAGCTTCGTCTACGGCATCCTCGAGGATGCGCGCGGCCATCTCTGGATCAGCACCGACGACGGCATCGCCACGCTCGACCCGGCCACGCGCGCCATCACGCGCTACGGGCTCGAGGACGGCCTGCAGGCGCGAGAGTTCAACCGTCGCGCGTTCTACCGCGCCCCGGATGGCACGATGTACATGGGGGGCGTGAACGGCGTGAACATCTTCCGCCCGGACGCGGCGGCCCCGGCCCCGCCCGCGCCCCCCGTGGGC
>JADGGM010000582.1 GCA_019689955.1 Gemmatimonadaceae bacterium | reverse complement strand
CCGCCTCCCCCGCCAGGCTCGCGCCCGCCGCGGCCACGTACTCGAGCGCGCGCGGCGTGAGCGCATCGACCGTGGTGTGCCCACCGAGGCCGAAGAGCACGTACTCGATCGCGTGAAAGCCCTTGAGCGTGCCGTCGAGCTGGTCGATCGTGGCGCGGGTGAGCGGCGTCGAGCCGCCGATCAGCGCGTCGATCCCGGCCACGTCCACCGGCCAGGTGTCCATGCGCGGATCGAAGCCCGCGGTCTCGATGGGCCCGAAGGCGAACGCCTCGTTCCGCTCGTACGGCACGCGCGCGTCGCGCCACGCATCCTGGGCGCGCGCGAGCGTGCTCTCGCTCGGCGCGTCGGCGAGCTGCTGGAGGGCATCGGCGAGGCGCGCGCAGCGTACGTCGAGCGAATCGAACGTCGGGAGGTACACGTCGGCGACGAGCTGCGCGATGAGCCCCGTGGGCGCGGGGGGCACGGGCGCGGTCACCGACTCGCTGCACGCCGCGACGGCCAGGCACGCGGCCACGACGGCCAGCGGGCGCACGATGGGCTGGATGGTCATCGGGCGCATGCTCAGAACCCCGTGCTCAGCGTGGCGTACACACTGCGCCCCGTGCCGGGGATGATCCCCGGGCCGGGGTATTCCGTGGTCCGCATGGTGAAGTAGCTGACGTTGGCGATGTTGTTCACGCCGGCGCTCACCGTGGCGCGGTCGCTGACACGGTACTTCCCCGACCAGTCGAGGAGGCGGTAGGCGGGGATCACCCCGACGTTCGCGTCGTAGCTCGCGACGGTGTTGTTGGCATCGGCGAACTGCTTGGAGACGGCGCTCCACTGGAACGTCGTCGAGAACGGGCCGCGCGCGTAGGTCACGCCCAGGCGGTTCACGACGTCAGGGGCGTACTCCACGCGGCGTCCGGCGAGCTCCCCGCTCGTGTAGCGCGCGTGCGTGTAGCCGAGCGCGTCGAACACCCCGATCGTCCCCCACGAGGCCGGCGCACCGAGGAGCGCCAGCGGGTGGAGCTCGACGTACGCCTCCGCGCCCTTGTGCACGCTGTTCGCGATGTTGCGGCGCTCGGTGAACACCGCGCCCGTGGAATCGACGCCGGAGACCAGCCCGATCCGATCGTGGTAGGCGAGGTAGAAGAGCCCGAGATCGAAGCTCGCCACGTCGCCGAGCGAGCCGCGCCAGCCCAGGTCCGCGTTGAACCCCTTCGGGTCCTTCAGGTGCGGATCGATGCGGGTCAGGCTCGCGAACGGGGTGAGGAACGAGTACTCGATCGGGCGGTAGGCCTGCGTGATGTTCGCGTACAGGTCCGTGGTCCGCGACACGCTGTACTGCGCGCCGATCCCCGCGAGGGCGAAGGTGCGGTCCTTGCGCTGCGGAGCGAAGGTCGTGTCGGTGTAGCCACGCGCGGTGGAGTGCAGGTACTCGACGCGCACGCCCGGGGTGAGAGCGAGGTGGGGGCCGATATGGAAGGTGTTCTCGGCGAAGACCGCGACGTTCGCGTTGTCGAAGCGCACGTCGGTCTCGTACGGCCCGCCGACCAGCGACATGTCGAAGTCCGAGCCCGTGCTCCCCGGCCCTCCTGCCTGGCGATGCAGCGTGCCGGCGAACACGCGCACGCCCGTGGCGAGGGTATGCGAGGCGCCGAAGAGATCGTACGTGGTCGCGAGGCGCGTCTCGCTCGTGAAGTTGTCGAAGGACTCCCGCTCCACCTCGCGCGGCGTGAACGCGAGGGTGGCAGGATCGATCGTGTCGAGCCCGCCGGCGCCGCCGTCCTCGTTGCGCCACACGAGGTAGCGCTGGCTGAACAGGTACGACGCGGTCGACGTGAGACGGGTGCGGGGGGAGAGGTCCAGCTCACCCGTGAGCGCGAGGATGTTCCACGGGCTCGCGAGCCAGTTGCGGGCGCGGAACGACTGGCGGCTGTCGGCGTTGAACGCCTCGTTGTCGAGCCCGCCCGGCATGTGGATGCGGTTGCGGAGCATCGTGTACTCGAGGCCGAAGCGGAGCCGGTCGCTCGCGCGGTAGCGCACGCGGGCCGCGCCCGAGACCTGACGCAGGTCGGAGTTGGGGCGCCACCCCTGCTGGCCGCGGTACTGCGCGTAGGCGTAGTACGTCCACGCCGACGTGCCGCCGCTCACCGAGAGGTACGAGTTGTAGAGCCCGAAGCTCCCCGCGGTCTGCCGCGCGAAGAAGGTCGGCGGGGTGTTCGGGGTGCCGTCGCGCAGCACGTAGTTCACCACGCCGCCGAACTGCGGCCCGAACTGGAGCGACGAGCTGCCACGGACGAGCTCCACGCGCTCGACCGCTTCGGCCGGGGGCGTGTAGTACGTCTCCGGGTAGCCGTAGAGGTCGGCGACGATGTTGACCCCGTCCTGCCGCGTGTTCATCTCGACCGACTGCACCGGGTTGAGCCCGCGGAAGGCGATGCCGTTCGAGGGGAAGCCGGCGTTCTCCGTCTCGGAGATGTTGGCGCCGGGGACGCGGGCGAGCAGCTCGCGGGTGACGTCCTGCGCGGTGTTGATGGTGAGGCTGTCGAGGCGGACGACCTCGGTCTTCTTCCCGCTGTAGAGCAGCGTCCCCTGCACCTCCGGGAGCGCGCCGACGGGCTCGGCGTGGCGCCGCCCGGTCACGGTCACCCCCTCGATCGGGTGGGGCTTGCTGGTGTCGGGCGCGGTGGACTGGGCGGCGGC
>JADGGM010000581.1 GCA_019689955.1 Gemmatimonadaceae bacterium | reverse complement strand
CCCCGCGTCCGGTCACACCCCGCCGTACCACTCGTAGCCCTGATCGCTCCAGTAGCCGCCGTTCCGCGTCGGGAGGAACACGACGCGCGTGAGGTACTTGGTGTTCTTGTAGCCGATCTTCACCGGCGAGTGCACGCGCGCGGGCGCGCCGTGGCCGGCGCCGAGGTAGTGGCCGTCCATCCCGTACGCCACGATCGTCTGCGGGTGCATCGCGCTCTCCAGGTCCCAGCTCTCGTGGTAGTCGTCGTCGAACGACTGGAAGTCCACGTACGCCGCGTCGGGCTGCACGCCGGCCACGCGCGCGAGCTCGCTCACCCGCACGCCGGTCCACGTCGCCACGGCGGTCCACCCCTCCACGCAGTAGTGGTTCACGCGCTGCGTGATGCTCCGCATGCGCGCGAGCTCCTCGAGCGTGAGACGCAGCGGTTGCTTCACGAGCCCGCGCACCTCCAGCGCCCACTTCCCGCGCACCGCCTCGTTCCACACCGGCACGGAGCGCGACACGTAGTACTGCGGGAACGCGCCTCCCGCGTCCGGCGCGCTCGCCGGCGCGTGGTCCATGGCGCTGTGCCGGAGGAGCAGCCGCTCCACGTGCTCGTTCCCGTGCTCCGCGAGCCGCAGCAGCCGCTGCGCCGTGCGCGGCCCCTCCGAGTTGCACGCAGCGAGGTAGAGCGCGGAGAGCGACGTCCCCCCGGCGAGGAAGAAGCGGCGGCGATTCATGGCGTGCCTGCCTTGGTGGGATCCGTCGCCCCCGCCGGGGGTGCCGGATGTGCATCCGCCGCGGGGCGCGGCAAGAGGTGATAGAACGGGCGCGCGTTGCGCGCCTCCGGGGAGAGCGCCGGATCGTACCCGCCCGTGACGATCGACCGCAGCGCGTACGGGTCCACCGCGAACACCATGAACACGTGCACGGCCGTGAGCGCGACCAGCCCGACCATCACCAGAAAATGCCAGTACCGCGCCCACACGTACCCGCCGAACAGCGCCGTGAGCCACCCGAGCTGCACCGGCTTCCAGATGGCGAGCCCGGTGAGCACCGCGAGCACGCCGAGCACGGGGAACGAGAAGTACGCAAGCTTCTGCAGCGCGTTGTGCTTCCCCTGCCGCGGATGGTCGCGCCGCACGAAGAGGTAGAACTTCACCATCTCCCACGCGTCGCGCACGTCGCCGCGCCGCGGCGTGAGATCGCGCCACTCGCCGTGCAGGTACACGAAGGCGAGGTAGACGATCCCGTTGAGCACCAGCACCCACATCGCGGCGAAGTGCCAGTTGCGCGCCCCGGCCAGCCACCCGCCGAAGGTGAACGCGGCCGGAATCGGCGTGTGCTCGAACGGATAGCAGCAGAACGTGTCCCCGCGCCTGGCGAACGCCGGATACGCGTTGAAGATGCGGAGCCCGCTCCCCACCATGATCGCGAGCGCGAGCGCGTTCACCCAGTGCGTGAGGCGGACTACCCAGTGATTGCGCGTCGCCATGTCGTCTCTGCGTTGAGGAGCGTCGCCGAGCGCGGCGGGACGAGCCGCGCGCTTCCCCCGAAGCTATGGCACCCCACGCCCCGGCGAAACTCCGATCAGCGGTCCCCGCGCTCCCTGCGCCCGCCGTTGCGCTCGCGGCGCTGCTCCTTGCCGATCGCCGTCGGCCCCCAGGCGGGCGGGTCGCTTGCCGGGAACGATTCCTCGGAGGCCTCGTCCACGCGTTCGTTCTCCGCCGTGGAGACGAGTAGATCGAGGAGGCGCGCGCAAAACAGACGAAGCTCCGCGCTGCTGCGCGCCGTGAGGAGCCGCTGATCGACCTGCAGCGGTGCATCGACCCAGTTCCCCCCCGCATCGCGGAGCTCCGCCGCCACCTCCGGCGCCGACGTGACCGCGCGCCCGCGCACCACGTCGGCCTCGATGAGCAGCGCCGGCCCTTCGGCGATCGCCGCCACCACGCGGTCCAGCGCGGCACACGCGGTCACGAACCGCACCGCGTCCGCGCTCCCGCGCAACGTCTGCACGCTCGCCGCCCCGCCGGGGATCACCACCGCGCGGTACGCAGGCGCCTGCACCTCCGCCAGCGAGCGGTCCACCGGGAACGCGTCGCTCGGCTCTCGTTCGTGCACCGTGCGCACAGGCGCCCCGTCGATCGACAGGACGTGCACTTCCGCCCCTGCCTGCCGCACCGTCACCATCGGCGCCTCGAGCTCGAGCTGCTCGACGCCGTCCGCGACCAGGACGGCCACCGTCATTCCCACGAGCGGCTTCACGGGGACACACGTCGTGCGCGCGCGCCATGGCCGCGGCGCGTGTCCGCCCGTACACCGGCGTCGCTGGGGTGGATGGCATATGGATCGGCCCGCTGAACGCGCATGGGTCCCCCTCGGCTGAAGGCACCGCGCGTTCGCCTCAGGAAGCGTGCCGCGCCCCACCGTGCGTCACCGGTCGCAGGCAGATGCGGGCCCGCGTGTTGCACCACCACGGATCCCATCACCCCCCACTCGCACCACGCACGAGCCCCAGAGGCAGGCGCAGCGGGAACCGCACTGCTCCCGCGAGGAGGAAGCATGGTTCAGAAGAAGAGGAAGATGCGCGCATCCCCCGCCGTGAAGGAGCCGCCGGGCACCGCCGCCGGCACGCGCCGCACCACGGCCACCCGCGTGACGTCCACGCGCGCGGCCCCGCGCGCGCAGCCCAAGCACTCCCTCCACGAAC
>JADGGM010000580.1 GCA_019689955.1 Gemmatimonadaceae bacterium | reverse complement strand
GCAGCAGCTCGATCTCCGCGCCCGCCATCCCCACCACCGGGAGCCGTTCCCGGACCACCACGCCGTCGCTCTTCCGCACCCAGAGCCGTTCCGTGCTCCGCCCCACCGCCATCTCCACCAGCCAGCAGTCGAACGACCCGTCCGGCGCCAGCACGGTCTCGTCCCCCGTCACGCGCATGGTCACGGGGACGATGCTGCTCTGCTCGCGCGAGGCCACGGCCCAGTCGGCGCGTCCGGCCCACCCGACGTGCAGCGGCGCCCCGCCGATGAGGAGCTCCAGCAGGTACATGTTGCCGAGCACCGCGGGCGCGCTCGCCATCGCGACGACGGTGTGCCCGGTGCTGTCGTCGAACGCGGTGCGGATGCTGTCGGCGCCGTAGGTGGCGCTCACGTCGCTCCCGGGGGCGTGCAGCACGCGGTACAAGGGGCTCAGGTCGTTCCGCGCGACGTACAGCGACTCGGCGAGGGTCACGGTGGCGAGCTGCCGCGAATCGACGAGGAGCCACGCGGGGGTGCCGTGCCAGCTCGCCTCCGACAGCTCGAGCGTGCGAAAGCCGAGTCGGCTCGGCGGGCCGTTCCCCATGAGACGGGTGACGTAGATCCACTTCCGCGCGCGCAGCTGCGCCGCCCGCTCCGGGGTCAGCAGGCGCACGACGGGCGCGTCCGAGGCGCTCGCCGCGGAACGCGCACGCAGGGAATCGGAGGCGGGAGAGGCGGTGGAAGCGGTCGCGGGGTCGGCCGCGGCGCTCTGCGCGCACAGCGGCGGCGCGGCGACGAAGGCGCCGCCAGTGGCGGCGAGGAGGACGAGAGACGGGAATCGCACGAGCACCTCGACGACAGAGCGATGGACCCGAAAGCGCGCGGCGAACGCGCCGCGCCACCACCGAATCTGGCACGCGGCGCTATCGGCCGCCACAGATCCGGTCGAGGTCCTCCAGCCCGACGAGCACGTCGCGCGCCTTGTTCGCTGAGTCTGGCGGGCCCAGCACACCGGCCTCGTACAGTTGGTCGATGATCCGCGCGGCGCGGCCGTACCCCACCTTGAGCCGGCGTTGGAGCAGCGATGTCGAGCCTTGCTGGTGCTGGATGACGACCTCCGCGGCCTCGCGGAAGAGCTTGTCGCGCTCCGCCGGCGGCCCGCTCTCCCCCTGCGCCGTCCCCGCCTCCATCGCCTCGCGCTGACGGACCGTCTCCAGGATGTCGGGCTCCGCCTCCATCGGCTCCTCGGGGATGAGCCCCTCGGCCTCGAGCGCGGCGCGCTTCGCCGCGCGGCGCTCCTCGTACCAGCGCATGAGGCGCTCGGTGTCCTCGCTCGAGATGTACGCCCCCTGCAGGCGCGAGGGCTCCGATTTCCCCGGCGGGATGAACAGCATGTCGCCGTTCCCCAGCAGCGCCTCCGCCCCCACGCCGTCGATGATCGTGCGGCTGTCCACCTGCGAGGCGACGCGGAACGCGATGCGGCTCGGGAAGTTCGCCTTGATGAGCCCCGTGATCACGTTCACGCTCGGCCGCTGCGTGGCGAGAATGAGGTGCAGGCCGATCGCGCGCGCCTTCTGCGCCAGCATCGCCAGCGGCGTCTCCACCTCCCCCTGCACCGTCATCATGAGGTCGGCGAGCTCGTCGATCACGACGACGATGTACGGGAGGATCCCTCCCGTGTACGTCAGCTCCTCGAACGCGACGTCGTCGCGTTTCGGCAGCTTGAGCTCCGCCCCGGACTGCACGCGGCGGTTGAAGTCCTGCACGTTGCGGCACCCGTTGGCGGCGAGCAGCTCGTAGCGCTCCTGCATCTCCATCACCGCCCACTTGAGCACCGCCGCGGCGTCGCGGTTGTCGGTGATCACCTTGTGGCGGAGGTGCGGGAGGGTGTTGTACACCGAGAGCTCGACCATCTTCGGGTCGACCATCAGGAAGCGGAGCGTGCGCGGGGTGTGGCGGTAGACGAGGCTCGTGATGATGGTGTTCACGCACACCGACTTCCCCGACCCCGTCGCGCCGGCGATGAGGAGGTGGGGCATCTTCGCCAGGTCGGCGACGACCGGCCTCCCCTCGAGGTCCTTGCCGAGCGCGATCGGGAGCGCGGCGCGCGCGGTCTGGAACTCGCGCGACTCGATGAGCTCGCGGAACGCGACGATCTCCGAGGTGGGGTTGGGCACCTCCACGCCGACGGCGCCGCGCCCGGGGATGGGCGCGACGATGCGGATGCTCGCGGCGCGCATGGCGAGCGCGAGGTCGTTGGACAGGTTCGCGATCTGCCGCACCTTCACACCGGGCGCGGGCTCGACCTCGAACTGCGTCACCACGGGGCCGGTGGTCCGTCCGGTGATCTCGGCCTCGACGCGGAACGTTCGCAGCGCCTCCTTGAGCTTCACCGCCATCGCGTCCAGCTCCCGCCGGCCGAGGTCCGCGTTGTGCGGGGGCGCTGGCGTGAGCAGCTCGGGAGACGGGAGCTCGTCGTCGCCGGGATCGGCCGGCTCGGACGCCTCGATCGCGGCGGCGATCTGCGCGTCGTGCTCCGCGGCGATGTCGGCCTTGCTCTTCTTCTTCCGCCGCTCGCGCGGCGCTCCATCGTCGGGGTCGGCGTCCCCCGATCCCTCCTCGATCATCGTGGGGTCCACGCCGGGCATCTCCTCGGGCGTCGGCTCGAGCGCGACTGCGGTTTCGCTCGCGCTCTCCCCCTTCCTGCGCCGCCGCTTGGAG
>JADGGM010000579.1 GCA_019689955.1 Gemmatimonadaceae bacterium | reverse complement strand
GGAAGAGCCCGAGCAGGAGGGGGAGGGCAGGGTTAACGACTATCGTGCGGCGGACGGCGGGGCGTATCACGGCGATCGGGTGCGGCATCGCGACCTCCCGGTTCGGCGCGCCGGTCGCCGGGGCCCACGCGGCGGGTGACCCCCCGGGGGCCGGCGCGGGAGCGCGTGGCCCTGGGGCCCGGATCGTTGGGCATGTGGCCCACGCGTAGCCACGCCAGGGTGGCGGGCGACTGCTCGGACAGGCGGGCGGCCTCGCGACGGCGCGGCCGCTCATTCATGAGAAGCAAATGAGAACGAGCCGAGAGCCTAACTTACTGTGTCTGCTCAGCTTGCCACAACGGGTCGGTCGGAAGGAGTGCACCAATAGTACGTAGCCAGAATAGCCGGCGCAAGACTCAGATAAATGAGATCCCGGTGCGACATCCGTTGCGGGCGCGGGGACGACGGCCTCGAGCCCTCGGCGGTAGTTCAGCGCCATGAGATGATCCCGTCCTTAACCGGCTACGCTCCCCGCCTCTCGGTCCTCCGCGTGGTGCTTGATCGACTTCCCTTCGGCGAGGTACACGGCGTCCTCGGCGATGTTGGTGGCCAGGTCGGCCACCCGCTCCAGGTTGCGGCTCACCAGGAACAGCTCGAGCGCTGCCGAGATGGTGGAGGGGTCCTCGAGCATGTGGGTGAGCAGGATGCGGAAGAGCGAGTCGTGGAGCGCGTCCACCTGATCGTCGCGGCGGCACACGTCGCGTCCGAGCGTGCCGTCGGCGCGCACGAACGCGTCGAGCGCGTCGCTCAGCATCCGCCGGGCGCGGCGCGCCATGTCCTCGATCGCCGGGTCCGGCGTGATGCGCGACGCGAGGGCGATGAGGCGGATCGTGGACTGGGCGATGTTCACCGCGTGGTCCCCCACCCGCTCCAGGTCGCTCGAGATCTTGATCGCCGTGATGACGAAGCGAAGGTCGCGCGCCATGGGCTGCTGGAGCGCGAGGAGCGAGACGGCGAGCTGCTCGATCGCGATCTCCAGGGCGTCCACCTCGCGGTCCCCGGCGAGCACCGCGTTGGCCTTCCCAGCGTCGCGCGTGAGGAGCGCGTCGACTGCGAGGTCCACCAGCGCCTCGGCGCGCTCGGACATGTCGAGGAGGCGCTGCTTGAGCTGCTCGAGCTGCTCGTGAAAGTGCCCGAGCCCCGTCGTCGGCTCGGCGCTCATCCGAACCGTCCGGTGATGTAGGCTTCGGTCCGCGGGTCCGCGGGGGAGGTGAAGAGCGTGGCGGTGGGCGCCACCTCGATCAGATCCCCGCTCAGGAAGAACGCGGTCTGGTCGGACACGCGCGCGGCCTGCTGCATGTTGTGGGTGACGATCACCACCGTCAGCTCCTGCTTCAGCTCGTAGAGTAGCTCCTCGACCTTCCGCGTGCTCAGGGGGTCGAGCGACGCGGTGGGCTCATCGAGGAGGAGGACGTCGGGGTCGTTGGCGAGGGCGCGGGCGATGCACAGCCGCTGCTGCTGCCCGCCCGAGAGCGCGAGCGCGCTCGAGCGCAGGCGGTTGCTCACCTCGTCCCAGAGCGCGGCCCGCTGGAGCGCGTGCACCACGATCTCGTCGATCTGCGCGCGCGTGTAGCGGGTATCGCTCACGCGGAGCCCCGCGGCGACGTTGTCGCGGATCGACATGGTGGGGAAGGGGGTCGGGCGCTGGAAGACCATCCCGACGTGCTTGCGCACGCCGATGGGGTCCACGCCCGGCGCGTAGATGTCGCGGTCGCCGAGCAGTACGCGGCCGCGCACGCGCGCGCCGGGAACGGTCTCGTGCAGGCGGTTGAGGCAGCGGAGAAAGGTCGACTTCCCGCACCCCGACGGGCCGATGATCGCCGTGATCTCCCGGTCGGGGATGGTGAGCGAGACGCCGTGCAGCGCGTACGATTTCCCGAACCACGCCTCGAGCTGCACGACTGTCATGCAGGGCTGCCGCTCGGGCGATGCAGGCGCGGCGCTCGCCTGGGGCGTCTGCACGTCCACCGCCGCACGCGGCGCTCGGGGGACCATCACGACCTCAGTCGCCGCCACCGAGGGTGAACCGGGCGCGGGTGGCGAACTGGGCGACGAGGCTGATGACGAGGACGAGCGTGATGAGGACGAGGGCGCCGGCCCAGGCCTGGGCGTGCCATTCGTCATAGGGACTGATCGCATAGGTGAAGATCTGCAGAGGGAGCGCGGCGATGGGCTGCCGGATGGAAGTGGACCAGAACTGGTTGCCGAAGGCCGTGAAGAGGAGCGGCGCCGTCTCCCCCGCGATGCGCGCGAGGGCGACGAGCGCGCCGGTCACGATCCCCGCGCTCGCGGTGCGCAGCACGATCGTGAGGGCGGTGCGCCACCGCGGGTAGCCGAGGGCGAGCGCGGCCTCGCGGAGCGAGACGGGGACGATGCGCACCATCTCCTCGGTGGTGCGGGCGACGAGGGGGATCATCATCGCGGCGAGCGCGACGCCGCCGGAGAGGGCCGAGAAGTGTCCGACCGGGCGGACGAGGAACTGCCACGCGAAGATCCCCATGACGATCGACGGGAGCCCGTTGAGCACGTCGGACAGGAAGCGCACCGTGTTGGCGAGCCGTCCGCCGCGATGCTCGGCGAGGTAGATCCCGGCCCCAACCCCCACCGGGAGCCCGATCGCCGCGGCGATCGCGATGATGATGAGCGTGCCGACGATCGCGTTCGCCATCCC
>JADGGM010000578.1 GCA_019689955.1 Gemmatimonadaceae bacterium | reverse complement strand
CCCCCCCCCCCCCCCCCCCCCCCCCCCCCCCATTTTTTTTTCAAGCAGAAGACGGCATACGACATCGCTCAGTGTCTCGTGGGCTCGGGGCCGAACTCCACCACGCTCCACTACAGCGCCGACGACCGGTTCATGCGCGACGGCGAGGTGGTGGTGATGGACATCGGCGCCTCCTACCGCGGCTACGCGGCCGACGTGACGCGCACCGTGCCCGTCAACGGGAGCTTCACCCCCGAGCAGCGGGCGATCTATCAGCTCGTGCGCAACGCGCAGGCGGCGGCGGAGCGGCAGGCGGTCCTCCACGCGCCGGCGCTGCGCATGGACGATTCGGCGAGCGCCGTGCTGGCGGCCGGGCTGGCGCGGCTCGGGCTCATCCAGTCGCCCACGGCCACCTTCGACGCGCCCGAGGGGGTGTGCCCCCGTGAGCTCCCCGATGGGTGCGCGCAGCTCGCGCTCTATTACATGCACAGCCTCGGGCACGGGATCGGGCTCGAGGTGCACGACCCGGAGCAGTGGTACTATGGCGAGCACCGCATCGAGCCGGGGAGCGCGTTCACCATCGAGCCCGGCGTCTACGTGCGTGCCGACCTGTTCGAAGGGCTCCCCGACACGCCGCGCAACCGCGCCATGATCGCTGCGCTCACGCCGGCGGTGAAGCGCTACGCGAACATCGGCGTGCGCATCGAGGACGACTATCTGGTGACCGACCAGGGGGTCGAGTGGGTCTCGCGCGCCCCGCGCGAGCTGGACGAGGTGGAGGCCGCGATGCGCGAGCACGGCCCCATCGCGCCGCGCGACACCACGGTCATCGACTGGTACCGCGCGCCCGCGCCCCAGCCGTAGCGGCGCGCGGGCGCGTCAGCGCCCGTGCAGCAGCGCGGCTCTGATCCGCGCGGCCTTGGGCGACGCCGCCGGATCCGCCTCGATGCGCACGCCGATCCGCTCGTCGACGTGGAGCTTCGCGGTCACGGCCACGGTGTCCTCGCCGCGCTGCACCTTGATGGCGACCGGGGTGCCCGGACGGTTCCCGGCTTTCTCGCGGAAGCGGGTGACGAAGTCGCGCGCCGTGACCGGGATGTCGTCGAGCGCGAGGAGGTAATCCCCCGCGCGCACGCCCGCGTCGTCCGCCGCCGAGCCGGGGGTGACGCCCAGGATGCGGAGCCCGAGCGAATCGGGGTACGTGTTGAGGCCGAGCGTCGGAATGCGCGTCGTGTCGACCGTGAGGCGAAGCCCGGCGAGCGGGAGGATGCTCGCCCACGGGTACGGATCGCGCCCGTCGATGTAGCGCGCGGCGAAGTCGGCGAACGACTTTCCCTGCGCCGCGGCGCTCACCGCGCTCCACCACTGCTCGCCGGTGAAGCCGGCGCCGTGCTTGTACGCATCGCGATAGAGGCGGCGCATCACATCGTCGAGCGAGGCGCGGTTGTCGCTGGCATCGCGGATCAGGATGTCGAGCATGAGCCCCGCGAGGGAGCCCTTGGGATAATAGATGTCGCTCGTCCCGTCCTCCGGGTGGATCCACGTGGAGAGTGAGGCGTCCTCGAGCGCCACGGGGCGCGTGTTGGCCACCTCGGCGATCTTCCCGGCCGTGAGGTCGAAGAACGCGGCCGAGTCGATCACCCCGGCGCGCACCTCGGCGAGGTCCGCGTAGTAATCGGTGATCCCCTCGCTCACCCAGAGCCAGGGCGTGGGCTGCTCGTACGCGTACTGGTAGGGCCAGAGGTCGGCCGGGCGGAGCCGCTTCACGTTCCACGCGTGGAAGATCTCGTGCGCGTAGATCGACATGAGGATCGGCTGCCCGATCGCGAGCGGGCTCGTGACGTCGACGTGCGAGCTCTGATGCTCGAGCCCCGAGATCCCACCGTACGTGGAGTCGGCGATCTGCATGACGGTGTACGCCGAGAACGGGATCTCGCCGAACACCTCCCCCTCGGCGACCAGGATCTTGCTCAACTGCGCCAGCGTCTGCGCCCGCGTGCCCTGCGGGACGCTCCCCCGCGGATACGAGGCGAAGCGGAGCCACCGCGGGCCCACCGCGATGCTGTCCAGGTCGAAGCGGCCCACGAAGAACGGCATGTCCACCAGGTCGTGATAGTTCGGTGCCGTAAACGTGTTCGGCTCCGTGCCCGGCGTCATGGCCGTGGTCACGCGCCACCCCGGATCGGTGTGGACGCGCACCGTGGACGGGAAGTCGAAGCCGCGCCCCTCGGGATAGAGGAAGATGTTCGTGCCGTTGAACATCACGAAGTCGCGGCGCGCCCAGGCCATCGCGTTGTCGAGGGTGTCGGCGAGGTAGTCGAACGCCACCGTCACGCGCTTCGCCCCGCCCGCCTGGATGCGCCAGGTGTCGTAGTCGAGCTTGTCCCAGGGGAGCGGCTTCCCGTCCGCGGAGGCCTCGAAGCCGAGGACCGCGCGCGCGAAGTACGTGATCTCGTACGCGCCCGGCGTCCACGCCGGAAGCGAGAGCACGACCGGCGCGTCCGACCCCGGGGAGAACGACATCGCCACGTGGATCACACGCTGCCGTGCGGTGGAGTCATCGAACGTGACGTCGTACTCCACGCGCGAGATCGGCGCGGAGACCACGCGGCCGCGGTCGGCTGCGGGCGCGGCGCCCCCGCGCTGGGCGAGGCAGGGGCGCACGGTGCAGGGGGCGAGGAGCGCCGCGGCAGCGAGGGGGGCGAGGGATCGCATGAGGGCGTCGCTGAAG
>JADGGM010000577.1 GCA_019689955.1 Gemmatimonadaceae bacterium | reverse complement strand
CCCGTGGACGTGGAGGTGCTGCGGCCCGCGGCGCCCGCCGAACGCGACTCGCTCTTCGCCGCGGCGGCCGCGCTCGCCCCCGCCGCGCCCGAGGACGCCGCGGACGAGGAGTCCGACGTCCCGCCGCTCGTCCAGCTCCACCGCACCTACATCCTGTTCGAGCGCGAGGACGGGTTGGTGCTCATCGACCAGCACTCCGCGCACGAGCGCGTGCTGTACGAGAAGTTCATGCACGCGCTCGAGTGCGGTGACGCGCCGTCGCAGCGCTTGCTCTTTCCGATCACCGTCCACCTGGGCCCCGCGGAGGCCGATGCGTTCGACGAGCATCGCGACTTCTTCGCTCGCATCGGGTTCGAGATCGACGGCTTCGGGGGGCACACGTTGATCGTGAACGCGGTCCCCATGCCGCACCCGCGCTTCGACGCGGAGCGCTGCCTGCGCGACACGCTCGACGCGCTCACCGGGGACCGCCTCGCCGCCGCGGCCGGGCGCCACGAGCGCCTCGCGGCCACCTTCGCGTGCAAGGCCGCGGTGAAGAGCGGCGACCCGCTCTCGGCCGGCGAGATGCGGGCGCTCTACCGCGCGCTCGCTGGCACCACGCTCCCCGCGCACGACGTGCACGGCCGCGCGACGATCGTGCAGATCCCCTGGGACGAGGTCGAGCGCCGTTTTGGCCGACGATAGGCTGCGTGTCATCACCGGGCCCACGGCGGCGGGGAAGTCGGCGCTCGCCCTCGCCCTCGCCGAGCGATTCCCCATCACGATCGTGAGCGCCGACTCGCGCCAGGTGTATCGCGACTTCGACATCGGCACGGCGAAGCCCACGCTCGAGGAGCGCGCGCGCGTGCCGCACGCGGGGATCGACGTCGGCGCGCTGGCCGAGCGCGGCGCCGCCGCGGCGGGGGCCGCGATGGCCGCGCGCGCCATCGAGGACGCGCGCGCGCGCGGCACCACGCCGGTGGTGGTCGGCGGCACGGGGTTCTACGTGCGCGCCCTCACCGCGCCCCTCTTCGCCGAGCCCCCGCTCGATGCGGAGCGCCGGCGCGCGCTCCAGCGCGAGCTCGACCGGCTCCCCACCGAGGAGCTCCGCCGCTGGTGCCGGGCGCTCGACCCCGCGCGCGCACACCTCGGGCGCACGCAGCTCCTCCGCGCGATCGAGGTCGCGCTCCTCACCGGCACGCCCATCTCCCGCTGGCACGCGAGCGCTCGGCGCACGGACACGATCGAGGCGCGATACCTGGTCGTGGACCCGGGGGCGCCGCTCCGCGAACGCATCGCGCAACGGGTCGAGGCGATGTTCGCCGCCGGGTGGGAGGCGGAGGTCGCCCGCCTCGATGCCACGGTCCCCGACGCGGCGCCGGCCTGGAACGCGACGGGGTACTCAGCTGTTCGTGACCTGGTGCGCGGCCGCACCTCGCGCGCCGCCGCCACCGAGCGCATCGTGATCGATACGCGGCAGTACGCCAAACGCCAACGCACCTGGTTCCGCCATCAGCTCCGCGACCAACCCGTGACCTGGCTCGACCCCACGACCCCCGGCGCGCTCGACCGCGCCGTGCGGTGGTGGCTCGGCGAGTGAGAGACGAGAGACGTGATGAAGATCGGCATCACCTGCTACCCGACGTACGGCGGCTCCGGCGCCGTTGCCACCGAGCTCGGCATCGCCCTGGCGCGCCGAGGACACGAGATCCACTTCATCACCTACCAGCAGCCCTTCCGCCTCCCCGCCTTCCTCCCCCGCGTCTTCTTCCACGAAGTCGACGTGGTGCGCTACCCGCTCTTCGAGTACCCGCCGTACGACCTCGCGCTCGCCGTCCGCATGCACGAGGTCGTGCGCGAGCACCGGCTCGACGTCCTGCACGCGCACTACGCCATCCCCCACGCCACGAGCGCGTGGATCGCGCGCGAGATGCTCGAGGACGACGGCACGGGAGTGAAGATCATCACCACCCTCCACGGCACCGACATCACGCTCGTGGGGCAGGACCCGTCGTTCCAGCGGCTCACCAAGTTCTCGATCGAGCGGTCCAACGGGCTCACGGCGGTCTCGCACTATCTCAAGCAGGAGACGTACAAGGCGTTCGGGTGCACGGCATGCGCGGTGGAGGTGATCCACAACTTCATCGACCCCGCGGTGTACGACCGCGCGGCCTACCGCCCGCTTCTCCGCGAGCAGGTGGCCGACGGCCGGGCGGTCGTGATGCACGTCTCCAACTTCCGTCCGGTGAAGCGGGTGCGCGACATCGTGCGGATCTTCGCGCAGGTGCAGCGCGAGGTGCCGAGCGTGCTCGTGATGGTCGGCGACGGCCCGGAGCGCGTGCTCGCCGAGCAGGAAGCGCGCGCGCTGGGAGTCCATGACGTGACGCACTTCCTCGGGCGCATCGACGCCGTGGCCCCGCTCCTTGCCAGCGCCGACCTGTTCCTCCTGCCGAGCCAGAGCGAGTCGTTCGGCCTGAGCGCGCTCGAGGCGCTCGCCTGCGGCGTCCCCGTGGTCGCCTCGCGCGTCGGCGGGCTCCCGGAGGTGGTCAACGACGGCGTGACGGGGGTGCTGTGCGACCCGGGGGACGTCGACGCGATGGTCGCCGCGTCGGTCGGGATCCTCCGCGACCGCGATCGGTGGCAGGCGATGAGCGCCGCGGCCGCGGCGGCCGCGCGCGCGCGCTTCGCCGAGAGCGACATCGTGGCCCGCTACGAGGCGTTCTATGCGCGCACGCTCGGCTAGCG
>JADGGM010000576.1 GCA_019689955.1 Gemmatimonadaceae bacterium | reverse complement strand
GATGGGTGCCGCGTTCGTCCCCGTCCTCTTCACCATCGGCGGGTGGCAGCAGATGAACATGGTCGCCGGCGAGATCCGCGATCCCGGGCGCAACATCCCGCGCGCGCTCGTCATCGGCATCGCCATCGTCGTCGCCTGCTACCTCGGCGCCAACGCCGCCTACCTCCGCGCGCTTGGGCGCGACGGGCTCGCCGCGTCGACCGCCGTCGCCGCCGACACCGCCACGCGCATGTTCGGCGCCGGCGGGGCCACGTTCATCGCCCTCGCCGCCATGGTGTCGATCTTCGGCTTCGTCAACGTCACCATCCTCGCCAACTCGCGCATCGTGTACGCCATGGCGCGCGATGGGCTCTTCCTCCCCGCCGCCGCGCGCGTGCACCCGCGCTTCGGGTCCCCCCACGTCGCCATCGGCGTCATGGCCGCGTGGTCGATCGCGCTCCTCCTCCTCGCCCGCGGCGACGTCGGCACCCTCCTGAGCGGCGTCGTGTTCGCCGACTGGATCTTCTTCGGCCTCGGCGGCGCGAGCGTGTTCGCGCTGCGCCGCCTGCGCCCCGATGCCCCGCGCCCGTACCGCACCGCGGGCTACCCCGTCGTCCCCGCGCTGTTCGTGCTCGCGGCCGTGCTGGGGATCGTCAGCTCCTTCTACAAGTCGCTCCGCATGTCGCTGCTCGGCACCGCGATCCTCCTCGCCGGCGTCGCCGTGTACGCGTTCACGCGCCGCCCCTCGGCGCCGCGGCTGGAGCTGTAGCGCCGAAGCCCCCATCGCGCGCGATCCGCGGCCGGCGTTCGCGCTTGCCCCGGCGCACCCGCTCGTGCGACATTGCGTCGCGCCCGCGTGGCGCGCTCCGCTCCCCTCTCGCGACGCCCGATGCCGTGACCGTTCGCCGTTCCATCTCCCGCCGCACCGCCCCACCCCTCGACCGCACGCTCATCGCACTCGCCCTCCTCCTCGCCATCGGGTGCGGCGGGGAAGGGGCCCGGGCCGATGCCACCCACCGCACGGCCGACGCCACACGCAGCGCGCGCGCGATGCGCTACCCCTATCGCGTGGTCCCCATCCCACGGTCGAGCGCCATCGTGGGGCTCGTGACCGTGGGCGACGACACCCCGCGCGACAGCGTCGTGCCGGTCACCGTGGACCAGACGGTCTGCGGGCCCACCGCGCGCGTCCCGCTCGTCGAGCGCCGCGGCACGCGCGTCGAGGGCGCGGTCGCGTGGCTCGATGACCTCCGCCAGGGGAAAGCGCTCCCCATCGATCGGCGCTACGAGGTCACCATGGACCGGTGCGCCATCGAGCCGCACGTGCAGGCGGCGATCGCCGGAGGGATGCTCAACGTGCGGAGCGACGACCCCGCGGTGCACCGTATCCGCTTCACGCGCGACGGCGTGGTGGTCGACCACGTGCAGGAGACCGACGCGGGGCAGGTCGTGCCCACGGAGAAGGTGCTCGCGCAGCCGGGGCTCGTGGAGGCGCGGTGCGAGCTGCACGCCTGGGCCTCGGCGTGGATCCAGGTCTTCGATCACCCGTACTTCGCGGTGACGAACCGCGACGGCACCTTCACGATCGACTCCGTGCCGCCGGGGACGTACCACCTCGTCGTGTGGCAGCCGCACCTCGGCCGGCGCGAGCGCGAGGTGCGCGTGGACGGAGTCCACGACAGCAGGATCGAGATCCGGTACTGACAGACCGCCCGTCGCGCGCCGCGGGCGTGGTGGCTCAGCGCGCCGAGCGCTCGCGCTCCCCCGAGCCGCTCTCGGGGAACTGCACGCGGTAGAGCCGCGCGTAGAGCCCCTCCCCGGCGAGCAGCTCCGCGTGCGCCCCCTCCTCCACGATCCGGCCGTGCTCCAGCACCACCAGCCGGTCGGCGCGACGCACGGTGCTCAGGCGGTGCGCGATGATCAGCGTCGAGCGGCCGCGGAGCAGCTCGTCCATCGCCTCGCTCACCAGGCGCTCGCTCTCGCTGTCGAGGCTCGACGTCGCCTCGTCGAGGATCACCACCGCGGGGTTCTTGAGGAAAACGCGCGCGATCGCGATCCGCTGCCGCTGGCCGCCGGAGAGCTTCACCCCGCGCTCCCCCACGCGCGTCGCGAGCCCGTCGGGGAGCCGCTCGATGAACTCGAGCGCGTGCGCGGCCCGCGCGGCCGCGATCACCTCCGCGTCGCTCGCCGTCGGGCGCGCGTAGGCGATGTTGTCGCGGACCGTCCCGCTGAACAGCGCGGGCTCCTGCGGCACCATCCCCACGGCGCCGCGCAGGTCGGCCAGCGCCAGGTCGCGCACGTCGATCCCGTCGAGCGTGATCCGGCCGGACGAGACGTCCCAGAAGCGCGGGATGAGCGACGCGATCGTCGTCTTCCCCGCGCCCGAGGGACCCACCAGCGCGACGACCTCGCCGGGGCCGATGCGGAACGTTACGTCGTGCAGCACCTCCGGGAGCTCGGCCCCGTAGGCGAAGCTCACGTGCTCGAAGCGCACCTCGCCGCGCACCGGCGCGGGGAGCACCGCGGGGGACGGTGGGTCCACGACCGTCGGCTGGGTGGCGAGGAGCTCGAACACGCGCTGCGCCGCCCCAACCGCCTCCTGGTAGCTCCCGAACAGCGAGGCGAGCGACCCCACCGCCGCGGCCACGAACACCGCGTACAGGAGGAAGGCGACGAGCGAGCCCGGGGTCAGCTCCCCGCTCAGCACGAGCCGCCCCCCCTGCCAGAGCACCGCCACCACCCCGCCGAACGCGCAGAAGG
>JADGGM010000575.1 GCA_019689955.1 Gemmatimonadaceae bacterium | reverse complement strand
GAGTTGTCAACCTCGTTCCGCTCACTCCGCCCGTCCCAGCGCCGCTGGGGGGGTGGCCTTTCCGACCACGCCCGCCAGCGCGACGATCGTGAGCACGTAAGGGATCATCTGCACGAACTGTGACGCGATCGCCTGTGTTCCCTGCAACTGGATCTGGAGCGTTTCCGCAGCGGCGAAGAGGAGGCAGGCCAGCCCAGCGCGCATGGGGTCCCAGCGGCCGAAAATGATCGCCGCGAGCGCGATGAAGCCCCGTCCGGCGCTCATCCCATCCGTGAACTGGTGCTGGTCGAGCGCCAGGTACGCGCCACCGAGCCCCGCGAGCGCCCCCGAGAGGAGCACGGCGATGTATCGGACGCGTCGGACCGGGACCCCGAGCGAGGCGGCCGCTTCCGGGTGCTCTCCCACCGCCCGGAGGCGGAGACCGAACGGCGTGCGGTAGACCACCCAGGCGACGGCCGGGATGGCGAGGAGCCCGATCGGGATGAGCGGATTGTGGAGCAGGCCAAGGAAGAGTCCTTCGCCGGCCACGTTGGCGCTGAACCCCGGGAGGCGCGGGGAGTTGGAGGAGCTGTCGAAGGCGAGGTGGAGGAAGAAGCGGGTGACGCCGATCGCCAGCAGGTTGATGGCGATACTGGAGACGACCTGGTCCGCGCGATAGCGGATGCTTGCGATCGCGTGCAGCGCGCCGAGGACGATCCCTCCCGCGATCCCGCACAGCACCCCGATCCACGGCCGTCCCGAGTAGAAGCTGCCGAGCGCGGCCGTGAACGCGCCGGTGAGCATGAACCCCTCGAGCGCGAGGCTGACGACGCCGGAGCGTTCCGCCGCGACCCCACCGGCGGCGGCGAAGAGGTAGGGGATCGCGATCCGGATCGTCTGGGCGAGGAACGCGAAGAGGATCACGTCACCCCTCCACCGGTCGGCGGCTCAGGTGAAGGAGGCGCCGCACTTCGGGGACCGAGGCGGCCACGGCGAGGATGACGACTCCTTGGAGGACGTCGACCATCTGCTTGGGCACCACGGCGTTGATGGCGAGCCCTCCCTGCGACAGGGTGGCGAAGAAGAGGGACGCGAAGACGACACCGATCGGATCGTTGCGTCCGACGAGCGCGACCGCGATGCCGAGGAAGCCGTACCCGGTGGCGAACCCCTCCTCGTAGTAGAGCTTGTGCCCGAGCACGAAATTGATCCCGCCGAGCCCTGCCAGCGCGCCCGAGATTGCCATGGTGCGGGCCCAGACGCTCCCCACGCGCACGCCGCCGTATTCCGCGGCGTCGGGGGCGAGGCCCACGGCGCGCAGCTCGTAGCCGGAGCGCGTCTGAAAGAGGAACCACCACGTTGCCAGCGCCGCGGCGAGGGCGACGAGGAGGGAGAGGTTGGCGGCGGAGCCGTGGAAGGGGTGGAAGAAAGTCTCGAGGCGCGGGATGGCGCCGGCGCGGATGTCGGGGGTGTGGAGGGTGCCGGGCACCCGGAGGTGCGCGGCGACGAGCCAGTTGAGCAGGGCGAGGATGATGAAGTTGAGCATGATCGTCGTGATCACCTCGTGCGCCCCGAACCGGGCGCGCAGCGCGCCGGGCACCCACCCGGCGGCCCCGCCGGCGAGCATCGCGGCGAGGAGGCAGAGGGGGACGGCGAGGAGGCCCGGTGTCCCGGCGGGGAGGGCGAGGCCGACGATGCCGGCGGCGAACCCGCCGATGGCGAGCTGCCCTTCGCCGCCGATGTTAAACAGCCCGGCCTGCATGCCGACGGAGACGCAGAGCCCCGTGCAGATGAGCGTCGTGGTCTTGTAGAGCACCTGCCCGAAGCCGTACGCGTTCCCCCAGGTGCCGTCGAGGAGGAGGTGATAGACGGCGCTCGGCGATTGCCCGACGCTCAGGATGAGCGCGTCCCCGGCGACGAGCGCGACGAGCACCGCGACGGCGGGGGGGAGGAGCGCTTCCTCGATCCGTGCGCGCAGCGAGGCTCGGCTCACGCGACCCCCGCTCCCACGGCGGGCGCGGTGCCGGCGCCGGTCATGAGTGGTCCCAAGGTGTCGGGGCTCGCGTCGGCGCGCGGCATGAGGGCGACGATGCGGCCGCCGTACATCACGGCCACGCGGTCCGAGAGCGCGAGGATCTCGGCAAGCTCGGCCGAGACGAGGAGGATCGCCTTCCCCGCAGCGCGCGCGGCGCGGAGCTGGGCGTGAATGAGCTCGATGGCGCCGACGTCCACGCCGCGCGTGGGCTGCGCCGCGAGGAGCACGGTGAAGTCGCCCCCCATCTCGCGCGCGATGACGATCTTCTGCTGGTTCCCGCCGGACAGCGCGCGCGCGGGGAGCAGAGGGTCGCGCGGGCGGATGTCGAACTGCTCCATCTTCGCGCGCGCGTTGGCGAGGATGCGCTCGCTGTCGAGCCGCCACGCGCCGGCAAACGCGTGCTGCCGGCCGAGGATGAGGTTGTCGGCCACGGAGAAGTCGAGCACCAGCCCGCGACGGTGACGGTCCTCGGGGATGTGCGCGAGGCCGAGCTGCGCGCGCTCGCGCACGCTGAGCGTGGTGACCTCGCGGTGCCCCAACCACAGCTCGCCGCGTTCCACGGCGCGCAGCCCGGCGATCGCTTCCACGAGCTCGCGCTGCCCGTTCCCTTCGACCCCCGCGATCCCGAGCACTTCGCCGGCCGCGACGGTGAAGGAGACGCGGTCCACGCGCCGCTCGCCGCGCGTTCCGCGCACGGTCAGCTCGCGCACGGCGAGCGCGGGAGG
>JADGGM010000574.1 GCA_019689955.1 Gemmatimonadaceae bacterium | reverse complement strand
TTCCGCTCCACCCCCTCCCCCTGCCCGGCGTCCGACGCGTACACGCGGAGCCCGGCGCGCGCGAGGAGGAGCGCGGCGGCGTGCCCGCTCTTCCCGAGCCCGATCACGGCGATCTCGCCGCGGCGCCACGCGTCGGGGATCATCGCAACTTGAGCGTGGTGAGCGCGATGAACGCGCAGAAGATCCCGAGGATCCAGAACCGGATCACCACCTGCGTCTCGGTCCACCCCTTGAGCTCGAAGTGATGGTGGAGCGGCGCTCGTCGGAAGAAGCGGTGCTGCTGCGCGTACTCGAGCCCGTACTTGCGGCGGCGGTACTTGAACACGCTCCGCTGGATGATCACCGAGCACGTCTCGGCCACGAACACGCCGCCGATGAGGAGGAGGAGGAACTCGCTCTTGAGCAGGATCGCGATCGCGCCGAGCGCCCCGCCGAGCGCGAGCGATCCCGTGTCCCCCATGAACACCTGCGCCGGGTGCGAGTTGTACCACAGGAAGCCGATCACCGCCCCGAGGAGCGCCGAGCAGAACACCGTCAGCTCCCCCGCCCCCCGCAGGTAGTAGATGTGCAGGTACTGGCTCGCATCGATGCGCCCGATGAGGTACGCGAAGAGCGCGAACGTCGCCAGGGCGATCGCCGTGAGCCCGGCGGCGAGGCCGTCGAGGCCGTCGGTGAGGTTCACCGCGTTGCTCGTCCCGGTGAGCACGAACGCCACCCACGGCACGTAGAGCCCGGCGAACACCGGGACCACGAGGACGTACTTGTAGAACGGGAGCGTCGTCGACGCGCCCGGCAGCGTGGAGAGCGGGAACTGCCACAGGTACACACCGAGCACGATTCCCAGCGTGAGCTGCCCGGCGAGCTTGTAGCGCTCCACGAGCCCCACGTTCGGCTTCCCCTCGCGCTTCTGCTTGAGCTTGAGGTAGTCGTCGAGGAACCCGATCGCCCCCATCCACACGGTGGAGAGGAGCGCGATCCACACGTAGCGGTTGGTGAGCCGTGCCCAGAGGAGGGTGGAGGCGACGCCGGCGATGAGGATGATAATCCCCCCCATCGTGGGCGTGTTCCCCTTCCCCGCGTGCGTCTCCGGGGTGCCGGTGCGCACCACCTGGCGCACCTTCATCGCGCGGAGCCGCACGATCACCGCCGGTCCGATGAGGAACGCGACGATGAACCCCGTCACCGCGGCGCCGGCGGACCGGAAGGTGATGTAGTTGAAGAGATTGAAGACGATGCAGTACCGGCACGCGGTGGTGAGCGGAACGAAGAGATGATAGAGCACTAGCGGTTGGCCCAGGCGGTGAGAACCGGCACGAGTCGCTCGAGCTTCACGCCGCGCGACGCCTTGAGGAGGATGATGCTGTCGCGCGCGAGCCGGGGCTCGAGCGCGGGCCAGAGGGTATCGATGTCGGGCGCGGTGATGACGCGCGGGTCCGTGGCGCCGGCCGCGCGCAGCGCGTCCCCCATCTCGCCGATGGCGGCGATCACGTCCACCGGCGTAGCGAGCGCGTGGCGGGCGATCTCGTCGTGGAGCCGGGCGGCGTGGGTGCCGAGCTCGCGCATGGTGCCGAGCACGGCGACGCGCTGCCGCCCGCCGTCGAGCCCGGCCAGCAGGTCGAGCGCGGCGCGCATGGAGGCGGGGCTGGCGTTGTAGGCGTCGTTGATCAGCGTCGCGGCGCCGAGCGATTCCCAGGCGAGACGCATCCCGGGGATCGTCGCGCCCGCGAGCCCGCGCGCGGCGTCGGCCACGCTCACCCCGCACTCGCGCGCCACGGCGAGGGCGAGCATCGTGTTGCGCAGGTTGTGCACGCCGCGCACCGGCGGGCGCACGACCACGCCGTCGAGCTCCAGCCACGCCATCCCGTCGCGCTCCAGCCCCCAGCGCGCGGCGCGCACGTCTCCGGACTCGAGCCCGGCGCTCACCACGCGCGCGGCGCGCCCGGCCGCGGCGCGCGCGACCTCGGGCTGCGCGGCGGGGATCACGGCCACGCGCGCGCCGTCGAACAGGATCGACTCCTCGCGCATCACCCCTTCGAGGCTCCCGAGCCCTTCCAGGTGCTCCTCGGCGATGCACGTGATCACCGCGATGTCCGGCTCCGCCGCCGCGCGCAGCCGCTCCATCTCGCCGGGGACGTTCATCCCCATCTCCACTACCGCCACGTCCGCGCTGCCGGGGATCGCGAGGAGGGTGAGCGGGACGCCGACGAGGTTGTTCAGGTTCCCCTCGGTCGCGTGCACCTCGAGCACGCTCCCGAGCGCGGCGCGGATCAGCTCCTTCGTCGTCGTCTTCCCGTTGGAGCCCCCCACGCCGATCACGGTCCCGCCCCACGCGCACCGCCAGAAGCGCGCGAGGGCGGCGAGCGCCGCGAGCGTGTCGTCCACGCCGAAGACCGGGACGCCGAGGTGCGCGCCGCGCTCGGGGCGGGAGAGCACAAGCGCGGCGGCGCCGCGCGCGACGGCCTCGGGAAGAAAGTCGTGCGCGTCGAACCGCTCCCCGGCGAGCGCAACGAACACGTTCCCGGGCGCGAGCTGGCGCGTGTCGGTGGAGATCCCGGTGAGAGGGGCCGAGCCGCGAGGGAGCGCGCCCAGCGCGTGGCCGGCGAGCGCCGCGGCCACCCGGTCGAGGGTCCAGAACGTCGTCACGATGACGCGCTCCCGGACCCGCCCGCGCGGCGCGGCCCCGCCCCGCCCGGGGGCGCGGCCGCGACCCCCATCTCGTCGAACGGATAGCGCGTGGTGCCGGT
>JADGGM010000573.1 GCA_019689955.1 Gemmatimonadaceae bacterium | reverse complement strand
CCGAAGAATAGTACGCCCGTGCCGCGGGGGGGGAAGCGCCGGACCGCTCAGTCCAGCGCCTCGTGGCGGAACGGCCGCGCGTTCGGCCCGGTGTACGCGGCTACGGTCTGCCCGCTCCCGTGGAGGAGATACTTGTACGTTGTGAGCCCGACGAGCCCGACCGGGCCGCGCGCGTGCAGTTTGCCGGTGCTGATCCCGACCTCCGCGCCGAGCCCGTAGCGGTAGCCATCGGAGAAGCGCGTGGAGGCGTTGTGGAACACGCCGGCGGAGTCGACCCGTCCGAGGAAGTACGCCGCGGCGCGCGGATCGCCCGTGACGATGGTGTCGGTGTGGTGCGAACCGTAGCGGTTGATGTGCTCGACCGCGTCCTCGAGGCAGCCGACGAGCTTGAGCGCGACGATGAGCGCACCGTACTCGGTGGACCAGTCGTCGTCGCTCGCCGGGGTGAGGGACCGTCCGCGGGCGAGGGCGCGCGTGCGCTCGCACGCCCGCACCTCCACGCCGTGTCCGGCGAGGCGGTCGAGCAGGGGGGCGAGGATGCGGGGAGCGGCGTCCGTGTGCAGCAGCACCGTCTCGACCGCGTTGCACGCGGCCGGGTACTGCACCTTCGCATCGACCACGATGTCGACCGCCATGCGGGCGTCGGCCGCGGCGTCGATGTACACGTGGCAGATGCCGTCGGCGTGGCCGAGCACGGGGATGCGCGTGCGCGCCTGCACCGCGCGCACGAGCGCGTTCGAGCCGCGCGGGATCACGAGGTCGACCGTTCCCTCGAGCCCGAGGAGCGTGTCGACCGCCGCGCGCCCCTCCACCATCGCCACCGCATCCGCCGGCGTGGTCGCGCGCCCGCGCAGGGCGCTGTGTATGGCTGCGAGGAGCGCGCGCGTGGTGCGTTCGGCCTCGTGCCCGGGCTTGAGCACCACCGCGTTCCCCGACTTGAGCGCGAGCGCGGCGATCTGCGTGACCGCGTCGGGGCGCGCCTCGAGGAACGCGGCGAGGAGCCCGAGCGGGCACGCGACCTTGTGCAGCTCCAGGCCCTCGTCGAGCCGCGTCCGCGCGAGCACGCGGCCGATCGGGTCGGGGAGCGCGGCGACCGCGCGCACCTGGTGGGCCATCCCGGCGAGCTTCGCGGCGTCGAGCCGGAGGCGGTCGAGGAGCGCGCGCGTCATGCGTCCGCCCGCGACGTCGCCCTCGGCCGCGGCCACGTCCTCCGCGTTGGCGGCCAGGATCGCCGCGGCGTGTGCGTCGAGCGCGGCGGCGATGGCGAGGAGCGCGCCGTCGCGCTCCGCCGCGGGCGCGACGGCGAGCGTGCGCGAGGCCCCCTTGGCGCGCGCGGCGATCCGCTCGACCGTCATCGCGGGCTCGATCGGCGTCATCGTCATGGCGCCTCCTCGGGGAGAAAGAGCGTCCCCACGGCCTCGCCCGCGCAGACGCGATCGATCACCCCCGGGGCGCGCCCGTTGGCGATCACCACGTGCGCGCCCGCGCTCGTCGCGAGGCGCGCGGCCACGAGCTTGCTGCGCATCCCGCCGCGTCCGCGCACCGTGCCGTGGTCGGTCGAGGCCACGAGGTGCGCGGTGACGCGCGGCACCACCGGGATCAGCTCCGCGTCGGGGGCGTGCGCGGGGTGGCGCGTGTACAGCCCGTCCACGTCGGAGAGGAGCACGAGCGCGTCGGCGCCGATCGCCGTGGCGACGAGCGCTGCGAGCGTGTCGTTGTCGCCGAACGACCGCGCGAGGGGGGCATCGTGCGGTGCGGGCTCGGGCGCGTCGAGCGGGGCGACGACGTCGTTCTCGTTCACCACGGGGACGGCGCCGACGTCGAGGAGCGTGGCCAGCGTGGCGCCGAGCCGGCCGGCGCGGAGCGGGTCGGCGACGTCGTCGCGCGTGACGAGCACCTGCGCCGCGACCACGCCCAGGCGCTCGAAGACGTCGTTGTACAGCGCGATGAGGCGGCTCTGCCCGATCGCCGCGCAGGTGCGCCGGGCGAGCGCGGCGGGCTCCGGTGCCGCGCGTCGCAGCCGGTCGCGCCCGAGCCCCACGGCGCCCGACGAGACGAGCACCACGCGCCGGCCGCCGCGCACGAGCGTGACGATCGCGTCGAGGAGCCCGTAGAGCCGGCCGAGCGCGATCCCGCCGTCGTCGCCGACCACGACGTTCGTCCCGATCTTGATCACGATCCGTCGCGCCGCCGCGACCCGCGCGCGCGCCGCGCCATCGCGCGCGGGCGCGGCGCGTGACGCGATCTCGTCACCCGCGTGACGGCCGGCCGTCGTCTCCGTGCGCGTGGGCGCGTTGCCGGCGCGCGTCATCGCCCGAGCCCCGCGGCCACGCGCGTGGTCGTCTCGATCGCGCGGGCGAGCCCCGCGCGCACGCGCCCCTCCTCGAGCGTGAGGAGCCCGGCGATCGTGCACCCGCCGGGGGTCGTAACGTCGTCGCGGAGGACCGCGGGGTGCGTGTTCCCGCTCAGGACCATCGCCGCGGTCCCGAGCGTCATCTGCGCGACCAGCTCCAGCGCGACGCCGCGGGGGAGGCCGCACATCACGCCGCCGTCGGCCATCGCCTCGATGACCAGACAGGCGAACGCGACCCCGCTCGCCGAGACCGCGGTCACCGCGTCGAGGTGCCGCTCCTCGAGCACCAGGCACCGTCCCAGGCTCGAGAAGATCGCGTGCGCGATCGCGAGGTGCTCCGCCGTGGGGCCGGGGCCCCGCCCCCCCCCCCCCCGCCCCGCACCCCACCCCCC
>JADGGM010000572.1 GCA_019689955.1 Gemmatimonadaceae bacterium | reverse complement strand
TCACGTTACGGGCGTTGGTGGGGAGGTTCTGGATCTCGTCCTTCACGACCGGGGTGGAGACGGTCATGCGCTGGACTTCGACGGACTTGGTTTCGCCGGCGAGGACGGTTACTTCGGCGAGCTGGGCGGCGGTTTTCTCCAGCGTGAAGAGCAGGTTCGCACGCTGGCCGACGACCAACTGCAGGGAGTCGGTCACGGGCTTGAAGCCGACGGCGTGGACGGAGATGGTGTAGCGGCCGGGGTAGAGGCCGAGGAAGCGGAAGTCGCCGGACGGGTTGGTGAGCGCGTTGCGAGTGGCGTTGGTGGCTGGTTCGACGACGGCGACTTGGGCGTTGGGGACGGGCTGCCCGGCATCGTCGCGGACGTGGCCTTCGAGGGTGATGGTCTGGGCGTGGAGCGCGGTGACGGCGAGCGTGGAGAGGGTGAGGGCGTGGAGCCAGGGGGCGGCGAGGGAGCGGACGGATAGTCGCATACGAGAGCTCCTCGGGTTCCGGAAAGTGGAACGTGGTACGGACTATTGGGACGACCTAGACGTTACGCCGCCGGAGCCAAAGGGCAATACCTGCGCCTCGCGTCGCACCTCAAACAGACATTCCTCGTCCGGTGGGACGGGTGGTCGTCGCTCGGCGACGCGCGACAATTTCGCGATCGCACGCCACCGTACGTGTGGTGCGTTACGGGTGCCGGATGTCTCGCACGCGCCCTGCAGGTGCCGGCTTCGACCTCGCCAGCTCCGCCTCGAACGTGTTCAGCACGAACGGAAAGCCTCCCGACGCTCGGACCGCCGCCGGCGTCCTCTCCGCATAGCGCTTGAACACGTAGTACAACGACTGAGCCGACGAGACCTGCAGCTCCCGCACGATGTGCCTGATCGGCCGCTCCAATGCCGCCACCGCCCACGCTGCGTGCAGCAACCGGCACCACACGATGAGCGCGCGCGGTCGGGAGCTTCGCCCGGTGCGTTTTCCGCGCTGCTGCCGAGGTGAATCGATCGCTGGGTTACTGAATGCGCTCGAGAAACGCCTTGTCGAGGAGCGCCGCCACCAGCGAGACGGCGGCTGACTCGTGCGCTTCGTACTCGCTGCTGTAGGGGTTGTGAACCTCCTGGATCGTCTCGGCCACGGGCACACCGTCAGACAGGAGGATCCACAGGCTCCGCTCGCGCGCGTTCAGCGTGTACCGCTCTCCCGTGATGCTGTTGAGCAGCACCGTGCGCTCACCGCGCGTCGACGTGATGATGTGCTTCGGCGCGTGGAGCCGAACGCCGGGGATGGGATGGCGCCGGATGGCGATGGAGAGGTCGGAGGACATGGTCGTCGCAGCCTCCATGAAGGATCCATACGCGATCGGCCCCGGCATGGGAGCTCCGCGCCATGAGAGCTCCCCGACACGTGCGCACCCTCGCGCCGCCGAGTGAGTGTCGGCACGATGCGATCGCGCAACCGCGCAGACCATGGCTGGACGCGACAGTCGTTGTTCCGTTGAGACACGCCGATCGCAACGGAGTAGCGACGTGGCCCAAACAACCCATGGGCGATGTTAAGCATTGCTAATGTGCGTGCCGCCCTCATGCGCTCGCGCAAGGGTGCAGGCGACACGAGGCACCAGCGCCATGGACGACCTGCGCTCGACCGAGAGCCGGGTTGTGGGGAGCGACACCGTTATGTGTTGTAAGTCATGATGTCGCGGGTCCCCAGCGGCGGTCGCGAGGTGCCCCCCGATGCAACTCAGCTCGTTCGTGGCACGCGGTCCCGCCGGGCGCATGATGCCGGTGCTGTGCGTAATCGGCGGCGCGGTCGGTGCGCTCGCGCTCGCCCTGCCGCGGTTCTCGCAGGCGCAGGAGCATGACCCCCGCGTCCCCGTCTCGGTCGACGCCCGACAGCCCCTGGAGGACCGGCGCAACGCGAAACCGGCCACCACGCGCACCGTCTCGCTCCACCTGAGCGGCGTCCCGCTCGTCGACGTCGTCCACGAGGTCGAGGCGCAGAGCGAGCTCCACGTCACGTACAGCTCGGCCATCGTGCCGACCATGCGGTCGGTCACGGTGAACGTCAGCGATGTCGGCCCGCTCGAGGCACTCCGCGCGGCGCTCCGCGGGACCGGGATCGAGGCCGTTCTCGTCGCCCCGGCGGGGCCGATCGTCCTCAGGAAGGCCGCCGACGAAGGAAGCCCCACCGGGACCATCACCGGAACGGTCTTCGATCTGCGAGCGGCGCAGCCGGTGCCGTCGGCGATGGTTCACATCGAGGGGACGCAGCTCACCACCATCGCGGGAACCGACGGACACTTCCGCATCGCGAAGGTGCCACCGGGGACGTACCTCGTCGTCGCCAGGCAGATCGGCTTCAAGAAGGGGGTGGAAGCGGTGACGGTGCAGGCCGGGGCCGAAACCACGCAGAACTTCCTCCTCGAGCCGTCCGCGAGCCTGCTCGATCAGGTCGTGGTCACCAGCACGCTCGCCCCCACGGAGATCCGCGCCCTCCCGACCCCGATCACCGTGATCGCCGCGGCGGACATCGAGACGGCGCACCTGGTCCGCACGAACGACATCTTTCGCGGCGAGGTGCCGGGGGCGTTCGCGTGGGACCAGGGGACCAACAACACGTACGGCCGAGTCGTCGTGCGGGGCGCGAGCTCGCTCCTCGGCCTGACATCGATCAAGACGTACATCGACGGCATCGAGGTGTCCAACGCGATGTTCGCCGTGGTCGACCCGAACAGCATCGACCACATCGAGATCATCCGCGGCCCACA
>JADGGM010000571.1 GCA_019689955.1 Gemmatimonadaceae bacterium | reverse complement strand
CCCCCCCCCCCGGGCCCCCCCCCGCCCCCCCCCCCCCCCCCCCCCCGGGCGCGCGCGAGCGCGCCCGCGCTCCAGAACACCGCTGCCCCGGAGAGCGACACCGCCAGCGCGCGCGTGGCGAGCCACCAGTTCGGCGCGAACAGCGCGGAGATCGCGCTGAGCCCGAGGTACGCGACGAGCAGCGTGTCCACGCGCGTGAGCGCGAGGCGCCTGGCGCGCGCCACGAGGAGGAGCGCCGCCAGCGTCGCCGCGAGGTGCAGCGCCAGCTCTTTGGGGACGAAGAAGCGATCGAGATCGAACTGCTTGAACGGCACCACCACGAGCACCACGGCCGCCGCGCCGAGGAACAGCACGGCGACCGCGAGGCGCTCGCCGAGCGAGCCCCCGGTCCGCGCCACGAGCCTGCTCTAGCGCCCCGCCTCCGTCCGCGACGCGTGCTCCCCCTTGAGGTAGCGCGCCAGGAACTGGTCGGAGACCTGCTGGATGAGCATGTAGCTCTGACCGTTGTACGCCGCACCGTGGCGCCCCGGCGGGTAGATCCGCACCTCGGCGTCCCGCCCGGCGTTGGTCAGCGCCGTGAGGAACTGCATGGTGTTCTGCGGGTGCACGTTGTCGTCCATCATCGAGTGGATCACCAGCAGGTGGCCGGTGATCTTCCCGGCGTTCTCGATCGCGGAGCTCTGCGCGTACCCGCTCGCGTTGTCACCGAGCAGCCCCATGTAGCGCTCGGTGTAGATCGTGTCGTACAACCGCCAGTCCCCCACGGCGGAGTTCGCGATCCCCACGGTGAAGAGGTCGGGGTACATCTCCATCGTGTACAGCGTGCTGTAGCCGCCGTAGCTCGTCCCCATGATCGCGATGCGGTGCGCGTCGACGTACGGGAGCGTGGCGAGGTACTTGGCGGTCTCGGCGAAGTCGTGGCTCTCCCACTTCCCGAGCTGCTTGTAGACCACCTTCATGAAGGCGCTGCCGTAGTTGTTCGTCCCACGGTTGTTCACGCCGATCACGATGTACCCTTCCTGCGCCAGCCACTGCGCCCACCCGTTCGAGCTGAACTGGTCGTACACCTGCTGCGACCCCGGGCCGCCGTAGATCGCGAACACCACCGGGTACTTGCGCGTCGAATCGAACGGGATGGGCTTGATCATCGACGCGTCGATGTGCACGCCGTCGGACGTCGTGAAGCCGAACGGCTCGGCCGGGGAGTACGCGTGGGTCGCGAGCCACTGCGTGGTGGCGGCGTTGTCCTCGAGCGTGCGCAGCTTGCGCCCGGTCCCGGCCGTGGTCCACAGCTCCACCTGCGTCGGCTGGTGCACCGACGACCAGCGGTCGATGTAGTAGCGCGTGTCGGGGGACATGTCGATGTGGTGCGTCCCCGCGACCTGGGTGATGCGGCGCGTCTTCGTGCCGTCGAAGCGGACGACGTAGAGCTGGCGCTGGAGCGGGGAAACGGCGGTCGACGAGTAGTAGATGAGCTGCCGCTTGGGGTCGATCCCCTCGATCCGCGTCACGCTCCACGCGCCGTGCGTGACTTGGTTGATGAGCTTCCCGGAGTAGTCGTACCGGTAGATGTGCTGCCACCCGTCGCGGTCGGAGATCCAGAAGAACTCGTGCAACCCCTCAGGGAAGGAGATCATGTCCTGGATCCCGGCGTAGAAGTCGTAGACGTCGATCCAGGTGTCCGAGCGCTGCGTCATCACGAGCCGGCGCCCGCCGGTGCGCACGTCGAAGAAGAACAGCTTCATCTCGTTCTGCGGCCGGTTGAGCGTCATCACGGCCAGCGTGTCGGGGCGGCTCGTCCAGTAGATGCGCGGAATGTAGAAGTCGCCGGTCTCACCGGTCTCGAGCCACCGCTGCGCGCCCGAGCGCACGTCGACGACGCCGATGCGCACGGTGGGGTTGGAGTCGCCGGGCTGGGGGATACGGATGCTGTCCCAGTCGGGGTGGCGCCCGGAGTAGTCGGTGAGCTGGACCACGGGCTCGGCGCTCTCGTCCACCTGCCAGTAGGCGATGTAGCGGCTGTCCGGGGACCAGTTCCACGCCTGCGCCATCCCGAACTCTTCCTCGTACACCCAGTCGAAGTGGCCGTTGAAGACGTGCTCGGTGGCGTCGTGCGTGAGCCGCTTCTCCTCGTGGCGCGCGAGGTCCTCGACGAACAGGTCGCCGTCGCGCTCGTAGCCGAGCATCGCGCCGTCGGGAGAGAGCTCGGCCGTGCGCGCGCCGCTCGCGGCGAGCTGCAGCGAGTGGTCGGCGAGGGAGTAGACGTAGTAGTCCGACGTCCCCGAGCGCCGGTAGATCTGCTTGAAGTGCGTCTGGAAGACGAGGTGCCGCGAGTCGTGCGCCCACTGGAACGACTCGTACGAGAACGGCTCGTTCCCGCCGGGGAAGGTGAGCCCCTCGGCGCTGAAGAGGAGCGTGTCGCGCCCGGTGGCCGGGTCGTACCCCCGGATCACCTCGTTCTGCGTGCGCTGATCGTACTCGGTGTACGAGAAGCGCGCGCCGCCGTCGATCCAGTTGACGTCGCGCGGGCCGGGGCGGCCGGCGAGGATGGCGGAGGCGCGCAGCGCATCCTGAAGGCTCGAGAACCGCGCTTTCTGTTGCGCTCGGGCCGTCGTGGGGGCGATGAGCACCACCGTGGCGAAGGCGAGCGCCGTGTTCCGTACGCGCATGATGAAGTGGGTGACAGGTCAGAATGTCCGGTGTGGTGCCGAGCGGCGGCACACGTCCTACATGATAACCCGAAGGCGGCCCCGTGGGGGGC
>JADGGM010000570.1 GCA_019689955.1 Gemmatimonadaceae bacterium | reverse complement strand
TTGGATCGGATAGTCGAGCGGGCTCGGACCGATGATCCGCAGATCCGTCACCCCCAGCTCGATCCCCCCAGGCGCCCGCGCGTCCTGGCGCACCTCCCCCGTGACCTCGATCGAGGTTTCGAGGGTTAGCTTGCCAAAACGTTCCCAGACCGCCGGCGGGAGCTGCGTCTTCACCAGAACCGCCTGCATGATCCCGGTGCCATCACGCACCACCACGAACGCCACTTTCCCCGACGACCGCACGTGCGTCACCCAGCCGCGCACCGTGACCGTCCGGCCAGCCAGCTCAGCCAGCTCGTCGATTCGAACAGTACTCAATGTCATTGAGATCAGATAAGTTACGGCGGGAGTCCGGCAAGCTATCCCCGCGCCCCCGACCGTGTCAACGCCGACGCCGCCCACCCGCGCGCCGATGCCTCGGCCCGCTGGCGTCGGACGGGCGCGAGGTGTACGATGCAGGGGCACACATGGCGCTCGATCGCGCGTTCGGCGCGAGCCCCCGCAAACGGGGCTCCCCCGCGCGCGACCGGCCCGGCGATCTGGCGGCGTGCTCGTTGCACCAACCGCGGATGAGCACGCAACTTCACACGACAGATACGGACACGCACCGAGACCCGACCCTGAACCACCCTTTCGCGGCCACGCTCGGCGCCGGCGACGACTGCCCGCGCGATTCCACAGAGTGTGCCCGGGTACAACCCATCGTACGGAGTAACCGGTGGCTCCGCGTGTGACCATTCGGTCGAAGCTCGCGCTCGGGCTCTTTGCCATTGCAGCAGTGCTGCTGCTGCCGCTCGCGATCACCCTGCAGTCGCTCGAGCGGCTGCACGACACCACCGCATTGCTCCAGCGCCGCGACGTCGCCGCCTCGCTTCTCCTCAACCGGATGCGCTCGGGGGCCGACGAGCTCGGGCGACTCGACCTCGCGCTCCTGTTCGTGCACAAGCCCGAGAACCGCGCGGCGATGGACTCGCAGCTCACCGTGCTCGCCCTCAACGCCGACTCGCTCCGCCATCTCGACATGGCCGACGCGTCGCGCAAGATCGGCGACGCCATCGCCCGCATCGGTGCATACGTCACCGACGAATACACCGCCGCCGCCGCCGGCCGCAACGCCGACGCCGACTCGATCTCCTCGCACCACATCCTCCCCGCCATCAACGCCGCCGAACGCGAGCTGACCACCGCGGAGCACGACCTGCGCGACCGGTCGAGCCGCCTCGTCGCCGCCGCCACCGAGGAGACGAGCGCCGCCCGCAACGCCGCCGCCGTCGGGCTCGGGGTCGCCGCCACGCTCGCGCTCATCATCGCCATCGTCCTCTGGCGAAGCATCAGCCGCCCCGTGCGCGACCTCGAAAAAGGGATGGCCGCCGTCGCCGATGGGAACTTCGGCTACCGCCTCCGCATCGCTCCGCAACGCCGCGACGAGTTCGGCCGGCTCGCCGAAAGCTTCCAGTCCATGGCCAGCCAGCTCGCGCAGCTCGACCGCCTCAAAGCCGAATTCATCTCCATCGCCTCGCACGAGCTCAAGACCCCGATCAACGTCATCCTCGGCTACCTCCAGCTCATCGACGAAGGGGTCTACGGCACCATCTCCCCCAAGCTCCGCGAAACCCTCCGCACCATCGACACCCAGACCCGCGCCCTCGCCCGCCTCGTGCACCAACTGCTCGACATCAGCCGCTTCGAGGCCGGAGGCGGGAAGCTCGACCTGCGCCCCACGGCCCTCGATCAGTTCCTGCAGGAGCTCGAGGACACCTTCCGCGTGCTGGCCATGCAGCGCAGCATCGACTTCCGCGTGGAGCGGCTCGGCGCTCTCCCCGCCGAAGTCCTCTGGGACCCCGACCGGGTGAGCGAGGTGCTGGGGAACCTCCTCTCGAACGCCTTCAAGTTCACGGACCGCAACGGCTCCGTGGAGCTCCTCGCCGACGCCTCGGACGGCCAGGTGCACCTGTCGATCCGCGACACCGGCGCCGGGATCCCGCCGCAGCAGCTGCCGCACATCTTCGAGAAGTTCTACCAGGCCGACAACCAGGGCTCGGCCACGCACGCGGGGACGGGGCTCGGCCTCGCGATCGCGCGGCAGATCGTCGTCGCCCACGGGGGGCAGATCTCGGTCGAGAGCTCGCTCGGCATGGGGACGACGTTCCACATCACCCTCCCCGTACGTGCCGGCGGGCGCCTCCGCGGCCACGCGCTCACGCCGAGCGTGGGGGTGCCCGCGTGACGCGAGTCGCCACGCTCGTCCTCGCGCTCGCCCTCGCCGGTTGCGCCACCGCCACTCGCCGCTCGATGCCCATCAACGCGCGCGACTGGATCACGGCGCTGGAAACGGCCAAGCGCGCCGCCGCACAGGGGCGCTACGACGAAGCCGACCGGACCCTCTACGACTACGCCCAGCGCCACGCCGGCGCCCCCGAGGCGCGCGAGGCGACGTACTGGCGCGCGCTCTTCAAGCTCGATCCCGCGAACCGCGGGAGCAGCACGCGCGGCGCCGAGGAGCACCTCGACGAGTACCTCGCCGACACCACGAGCACCCTCCACCGCGACGAAGCGATCATCCTCCGCCGCCTCGCGGCCCAGATCGACTCGCTGAGCCAGGCGCGGGCGACCGTCGTCACGATCAGCGACAGCGCGCGCGCCGCAGAAGCCGCCGCCGCGCAGCAGCGCGAGGACGAGCTGCAGAAGCGCGTCCAGCAGCTCAAGGACCAACTCGACAAGACCACCGCGGAGCTCGAGCGCATCAAGAAGCGCCTCACAGACAAGAACCCGTAGCGC
>JADGGM010000569.1 GCA_019689955.1 Gemmatimonadaceae bacterium | reverse complement strand
GGGGGGCTGTGCCCCCGCCCCCCTCCCGGGAGCCGCCGGCGCTCGACGCGCGCTACGGCCGCTGCCGCGTGTACGTCCCCTCGGGGCTCCCCGAGGAGCGCCGGCGCCGCGCCGGGCACACGGCGTTCGCCGTGCTGGCCATCGAAGGGGAGCCGAGCGAGGGCGTGCTCGACGCGCTCGCGCGCGCCGCGCTCCTCGCCGGCCCAGTGATCGCGCGGGCCGAGGCGCTCGACGGGCTGCGCCGTTCCGCCGAGCGCCTCGACGAGCAGCGCCACCTGCTCACCACCATCGTCAACGCGCTCCCCGATCCCATCGTCATCACCGACGCCGCCAACCGCGTGATGATGCAGAACCAGCGCGCCGAGCTCCTCCTCTCCCCGCGCGAGGACGACTCCGAGGGGCGGCGGCGCGCGGTGGAGATCAACAACCTCCTTTTCAGCTCCTTCCTGTCCAAGGCCGTGCTCACCGGCGGGATCAAGAGCACCGCGCGCGAGCTCAACCTGGTCGACCCGTACGAGGGGAGCGACCTCCTCTTCGAGGTGCTCGCGCACCCGCTCCCCCCGTCCATCTCGCGCGAGGGCTCGTACGTCTCCGTGCTGCGCGACGTGACCGACCTCAAGCGCGCCTCGATCGAGCTGGAGCGGCAGTTCAACCGCGTGCGCGTCACCGAGATGGAGGCCACGCGCGAGCGCGACCGCCTGAACGTCATCCTGAACAACGTCGGCGACCCCATCCTGGTGACCGACGACCAGGCGAAGATCATCCTCATGAACCCGCTCGCCGAGCAACTCTTCGAGGTGCCGGCGGGGAGCGCCAGCCGGCAGCAATTGCAGTGGGTGGGCGGCAACGACACCCAGTTCACCACGCTCATCTCCGACTTCGCGCTCAGCTCCAACACCTTCCGCCGCGAGCGCATCACCCTCGTCCACCCCCGCGAAGGGCGCGAGGTGCCGATGGAGGTCGTGGCCGGGAAGGTGCTCAACGAGCGCGGGGAGCCGCTGGCGATCGTCTCGGTGCTGCACGACCTCACCAAGCAGGTCGAGAACGAGCGGCTCTACATGGAGCTCAAGACGCTCAACGCCGAGCTCGAGGGGCGCATCCGCCTCGCCACCGCCGGGCTCGAGGCGCAGAACCTCCGCCTGCAGTGGCAGTCGAGCGAGCTGGAGAAGGCGTACCGCCTCAAGTCGGAGTTCCTCGCCAACATGTCGCACGAGCTGCGCACGCCGATCAACGCCCTCATCGGCTACACCGCGCTCATGCTCGACCGCATCTACGGGGAGCTGACCCCCAAGCAGGTGGAAGGGCTCACGCGCATCCAGGCCTCGTCGCAGCACCTGCTGGCGCTCATCAACGACATCCTCGATCTGGCGAAGATCGAGGCCGGAAAGATGCCCGTGCACCTGGAGCCCACCGGGCTTCGCCCGATCCTCCTGGAGGTGGCCGCGCAGATCGAGCCGCTGGTGCGGCGCAAGTCGCTCGAGTTCCGCGTGGACATCGACGAGCACATCCCGCTGCTCTACACCGACCCCACGAAGGTCAAGCAGATCGTGCTCAACCTGCTCTCCAACGCGGTGAAGTTCACGAGCCACGGGGCGGTCTCGCTGAGCGCGGCGCCGATGGGCTCGAAGCTGGTGATCCGCGTGAGCGACACCGGGATCGGGATCCGCCCGCAGCACCTCGAGGTGATCTTCGAGGAGTTCCGCCAGGTGGACCAGTCCCGCACGCGCGAGTACGGCGGCACGGGGCTCGGCCTCAGCATCACGCGCAAGCTCATCTCGCTCCTCGGCGGGCGGATCGCGGTGGAAAGCGAGTACGGCCATGGGACGACCTTCACCGTCACACTCCCCCTGCACAGCGAGAGCGTGAGCGTGGACGAGCAGGTGACGCGGGCCGCGATCGGTGTGGCGCACCCGCCGAGTTGACAGAGGGCGCGGGGCGCGCCGATCTTTCGGGGAAAGGGGAAGCGGACGGGGGAAGCGGGAACGGAGGCGATCCATCCCGCTTCCCCTTCTCACGTCATCTTGGAGCATCATGTTCAACAGTCAGGTACGGACGCTCGTCATCGTCGGGGCCCAGTGGGGCGATGAGGGGAAGGGGAAGCTCGTCGACGTGATCGCCGAGCGCGCGGATTGGGTGGTGCGCTATCAGGGGGGGGCGAACGCCGGGCACACGGTGAAGATCGGCGAGCGCGCGTTCGTCCTGCACCAGATCCCGAGCGGGATCCTGCACCCCGGCGTGCGCTGCGCGATCGGGAACGGCGTGGTGCTCGACCCGGACACGCTGTTCACCGAGATCGACGAGTTGGTACGCGACGGGGTGGACGTCGAGGGGCGGCTCTACGTGAGCGACCGCGCGCATCTGGTGCTTCCGTACCACAAGCTGGTCGACTGCGAGAGCGCGGCGAGCCGCGCGATCGGGACCACGGGGCGCGGGATCGGGCCGGCGTATGAGGACAAGGTCGCGCGGCGCGGGATCCGCGTGCTCGACCTCCGCCACCCCGAGCGGCTCCGCGTGCTGGTGGAGGCGGGGATCGCGCACGCGAACCAGGCGCTCGCGGCGTCCGGCTCGACGGCGCGGGCGAGCGCGGACGAGACGGTGGCGCTGCTCGAGCGGCTCGCGCCGCGCCTCCTCCCCCTGGCCGAGGATGTAGGTCTCGCTGCCCATCGCGCGCGGCGGGCCGGTGCGGCCATCTTGCTCGAGGGGGCGCAGGGGTCGCTGCTCGACGTGGACCACGGCACCTATCCCTATGTGACGTCGAGCACCACCACCACGGGGGGCGCGGCGACCCCCCC
>JADGGM010000568.1 GCA_019689955.1 Gemmatimonadaceae bacterium | reverse complement strand
GTGCTCCCCTTCACCGGCGTCTACCCCGACGAGGACCACGTGATCGGCCACGAGCTGGTCCACGTGTTCCAGTACGACATCGCGGCCGGGGAGCGCGGGGGGATGAACTCGCTCAACCAGCTCCCGCTCTGGCTCATCGAGGGGATGGCCGAGTACCTCTCGCTCGGCCGCGACGACCCGAACACCGCCATGTGGCTGCGCGATGCCGCGCTGCGCAACGATCTCCCCTCGATCAAGAAGCTGAGCACCGATCCCCGCTACTTCCCCTACCGCTACGGCGAGGCGCTCTGGGCGTACATCGGCGGCCGGTGGGGGGACGAGGCGATCAACGTCCTGTATCGCGCCTCCCTCCGCAGCGGGTGGGAAAACGCGTTGCACCAGGTGCTCGGGATGTCGAGCGACACCCTCTCGGCCCAGTGGCTCGCCGCCATCCGCGCCACCTACCTGCCCAGCATGGCCGGACGCCAGGTCCCCGACTCCATCGGGGTGCGCATCCTCAAGCCCGCGAGCAAGTACGGCGACATGGACGTCTCGCCCGCGCTCTCCCCCGACGGGAAGTACGTCGCGTTCTACACCACGCGCGGGCTCTTCACCATCGACCTGTACGTGGCCGACGCCACGACCGGGAAGATCGTGAAGAAGCTCACCAGCCCGAACAGCGACTCGCACTTCGACGCGATCAGCTTCATCAACTCCGCCGGCGCCTGGTCTCCCGACGGGAAGAAGTTCGCCTTCGTCGTGTACGCGGACGGTGACCAGCAGATCCAGATCTACGACGTGGCGTCGGGGCACACCGACCGCCGCATCCGCTTCAAAACGATCGGCGCGATCACCGACGTCGCCTGGAGCCCCGACGGCTCGCAGCTCGCCCTCGCCGGGAGCTGGGGGGGGATGAGCGATCTGTATCTCTACAACCTCGCGTCGGGGAAGCTCGAGCAGCTCACGCACGACAAGTACGGCGACCTCCAGCCCTCCTGGTCCCCCGACGGCCGCTCGATCGCCTTCTCCTCGGACCGCGGCCCGCGCACCGACTTCGACAAGCTGCAGTACGGCCCCATGCAGCTCGCGGTCATGGACGTGGCCACGCGCGAGATCCGGCTCATCCCGACCTTCCCGAACGCCAAGGCGATCAGCCCGCAGTACAGCCCCGACGGGAAGTCGATCTACTTCGTCTCGGACCGCGGCGGGTTCGACGACATCTATCGCGTGGACCTCGCCTCGGGGGCGATCTCGCAGGTGACGCGGTCGGCCACGGGGGTGAGCGGGATCACCGCGCTCTCCCCCGCGCTCTCCGTGGCGCGCGAGAACGGGCGGATCATGTTCACGCTGTTCGAGCGCGGCGGCTACACGATGCACCGCCTCGAGGCGAACGAGACCGCCGGGGAGCCGCTCGCGTCGCCGAGCGACTCGATGACCGTGGCCGGGATCCTTCCGCCGACGAACGTCCCCGGCGGCGGCGCGGTCACGCAGCGCGTCAACGACCCGATCACCGGCCTCCCGCCCAAGGAGACGCTCCCGACGACCCCGTACAAGCCGGCGCTGTCGCTGCAGTACCTCGGCTCGTCGGGGATCGGCGTGGGGGTGGCGTCCGGGCCGTTCGGCGGCGTGATCGCCGGCGGCGGGGTCGCCGCGTACTTCGGCGACCAGCTCAACAACCACGTCATCGGCGCACAGATCGCCGGGAGCGGTGACATCCGGGACTTCGGAGGCGAGGTCGCGTACTACAACCTCGCCCACCGGTGGAACTGGGGCGCGGGGATCTCGCACACCCCGTACCTGAGCGGATTCGCCGGGATCTTCGACACCACCGTCACCCTCAACGACGGCAGCACCGTGCCGGCGACGGTGATCGAGCAGGTGCTGCAACGGACGTACTACGAGCAGGCCTCCGTGATGACGCAGTACCCGTTCTCCATGACGCGGCGCGTGGAGTTCAGCGCCGGTCTCAACCACGTGGGGTACGGCACGGAGGTCGATCGGATCCTCATCGTCCAGAACCAGGCGTTCGTGCTGAACCCGACCGGCGGGCCCAAGCCGCCGTCGGTGAACTACGGCCAGGTGAGCGCGGCGCTGGTGGGAGACTACTCGTACTTCGGCTTCACCTCGCCGGTGGCCGGGGGGCGGTACCGATTCGAGCTCACCCCCACCTTCGGCGATCTCCAGCTCGAGACGGTGCTCGGTGATTACCGGCGCTACTTCCTGGCGAGCCCGTTCACCTTCGCGTTCCGCGCGATCCACGTCGGGCGCTACGGGCGCGATGCGGAGGACGGACGCCTCTTCCCGCTCTTCGTCGGCGACCAGCAGCTGGTGCGCGGGTACGAGGCGTCGAACTTCGATGGCTCGCGGGAGTGCGGGAACGCCACGATCGCCGGTTCGTGCCCGGCGTTCGATCGCCTCATCGGGAGCCGGATGGTGGTGGCGAACTTCGAGATCCGCGTCCCGTTGTTCGGGACGGACCAGCTCGGGCTGATCAACTTCCCCTACCTCCCGACGGAGATCGCGCCGTTCTTCGATGCCGGGGTGGCGTGGAACAAGGGGGAATCGCCGAACCTCGAGTTCGTCACGAACACTGCGCGCCGCGTCCCGGTGTTCAGCGCGGGGCTGAGCGCGCGCGTGAACCTGCTCGGCTACGCGGTGCTCGAGTTCTACTACGCGTACCCGTTCCAGCGCCCCGACAAGGGGGGCCACTTCGGCTTCCAGATCGCGCCCGGGTGGTGACCCGGGCGCACTGCCCCCGCGAGGGGCGGTCTGGCTCCCTTGATATAGGATAGGGTGGTATGGTATGATATGAGA
>JADGGM010000567.1 GCA_019689955.1 Gemmatimonadaceae bacterium | reverse complement strand
CGGGCGCTCGGCGCTTCGCGCGGGCTCCGTCGCGGTCGTGCTCGCTGTGGTCGCGGCGGTGGTACGGGCCAGTGGGGCGCGGGCGCAGGACATCTCCGTGATCCCGTCCTCCGTGACGCCGAGGGCGGCGCCGCAGCCGATCGTCCCCGAGCTCCGGCACGTGATCTCGTTCGACGTCGAGAACGTGTCGCTGCGCGAGGCGCTGGACAGTCTCGCGAACCAGAGTGGCGTGGTGGTGGCGTATCGCCGGAGCGATGTGGCGGGGGTGCCGGTGCGGATCACGGTCCACGCGCGGCGGGAGACGCTGCAGAGCATCTACGCGAAGCTGCTCCGCAACACCGGGCTCCTCGTGCGGTGCACGAAGACGGGGCAGCTCTACCTCGACAGCGACCCGGCGGGCGGCGCGGCGGACCCGAGCCCGGCCGCGCGCACGCTTCGCGGTGTGGTGACCGACGCGGTGACGCACGCGCCGGTGGCGGGGGCCACGATCACCATCGGCGGGACGACGCTGGGGGCGGTGTCGGACAGCGCGGGGCGATATCAGATCGCGAACGCGCCGTCCGGGCGGCGCCTGGTAACGGTGCGGCGGCTCGGGCTCACGCCGGTGACGCGATCGGCGGTGATCAACGCGTCGGGCGAGAGCGTGCTGAATTTCGTCGTGACGCACGCGGCGAGCCGGCTCAACGAGGTCGTGGTCACCGGGACCATCGCGCCGACGGCGATGCGGGAGGTGCCGACGGCGGTGACGGTCATCCGCGCAGAGGACATCGAGCGGCATCACCTGACGCGGCTGGGTCAGATCTTCCGGGGGATGACGCCGGGCGGGGTAGCGTGGGATCTGGGGACGGACAACTACACGAACTCGATCATCGCCAGAGGCACGAACACCTTTCTGGCCGGCCAGAGCTCCGTCAAGATCTACCTCGACGGGATCGAGCTGGCGAATGATCTGTACGCACCGATCGATGTGAGCAGCATTGATCACGTCGAGCTCACGCGAGGGCCGGAGGCATCCACCCTCTACGGGTCCAACGCCGGCGGTGGCGTCATGCAGATCTTCACGAAGCGCGGTGTCGAGCGCACGCGCCCGGAGATCGATGCTCGGGCCGAGCTGGGCACGATCGAAAGTTCGTATCGCTCGCATGCCGTCCTTCAGCAGGACTACGGGGTCGGGGTACGCGGTGGAACGGCGGACATCAGCTACAATCTCGGCGGCTCCTACAGCGCGGTCGGCGAGTGGGCGCCCCAGTACTTCTCGAAGACGCGAAGCGCCTTTGCCGGAGCAACGCTCCGGCAAGCTCCGATCACGCTGGATCTCACGGCGAGGTACCTGGCACGAACATTCGCGAGGGCGTGGAACCTCGATCTGGCCGCGGCCGGGTACAACGGGTTCACGAGCCCGCCCAACGAGAACGATGATCTGGACGGTCAAACCTATGGTGTGAGGCTCACGTATTCTCCGGCGGCGTGGTGGCGGCACAACCTGGTCCTCGGCGTCGACCGCATCATTTCGGACTACTACAACACTCGACCGCGGCCGAGTGATAGCCTGTTCGCGGTCTTCACGGCCATTCAGGAAAAGACGTCCGTCGCGTACAATACCTCCGCGCACGTTGTCTTGAGCGCGCACGCCGATGCCACGGTTACGGCCGGCTTCGATCACTACAGGGAGTTATACGACGGATACAACGTGTGGGGCGCGTTGAGCAACAGTGGACTGTTGACCCCTGGCAGCAACAACGCCTTCCTCCCGAAGCGCCTGGTCGGCAGCAATACCGGCTACTTCGGCCAGGTGGTCGTGGGTGTGCGGAACGCGCTGTTCATTACCGCCGGCGTTCGGGCTGAGAAAAACCCGAGCTTCGGCGCCGCATACGGCACAGCGGTGGCGCGCCGGTTTGGCGTTACGTATGTCCGATCGTTCGGCCCGACGACAGTGAAGCTCCGCGGTTCGTACGGCGAAGGGCTTGTGGCGCCGCCACTTGGAGTCAATCGAGCAGAGCCGGGCGTAGTCGTCAATCCGCAGCTCGGGCCAGAGGAGCAGGCTGGCGGGGACATCGGTCTCGACGTGTTCATTGGGCCGCACGTATCACTCAGCGCCAGTTACTACAGCGACGTGGCACGTGGCGTCATAGACCAGGCGATCGTTGATACGTCGACAACGCCTGTGCTGTTCGAGTTCGAAAATATTGGACGGATCAAGAACAGCGGGTTGGAGATGGAGCTCGGCTTCAACTGGCCCAGGGTGAGCGTCCACGGCCAGTTCTCGTTGACCAACAGCATCGTGCGCGCAGTGGGTCCCTCCTACACGGGCGAGCTCGAGCCGGGCGATCGGTCGCTCGCCGTGCCGAGGTACTCCGGCGGTATGCAGGTTGCCTTGCGAACGACGAGCCGAACCAGCTTCGCGGCCTCAGTGGTCTACATCGGTCCATGGACGAACTACGATGCCATCGCAGCGTACGCGGTCGTTACGGGGACCGTTCCTCTTCAGGGCACATGGCGGGATTTTTGGACGACATACCCCGCGGTGGTCAAGTTCAACGCGAGCGCGACGCGCAGGATCGCGGATCAATGGTCCGCGTATGTCGCCATCGACAACATTGCCAATACCCGTACTAGCGAATACAACAACATTACACTGACATCGGGGCGCTCTACACGGGTCGGCGTCGAGGTGCGCTATTGACACCGGAGTCGAATGTGATACTCGGAGTCGTGGCCGGCTGACGTGTGATTGACACGGGACATCGCCGGGGGGGGGGGGGGGGGGGGGGGGGCGGGCGCCCGCCCGGCGCGCCGCCCCC
>JADGGM010000566.1 GCA_019689955.1 Gemmatimonadaceae bacterium | reverse complement strand
CGCCGGCGGCGCCCCCCCCGCCCCCGCCCGCGCCGGGGCGCGCGCGCGGCGCCGCCGCGGCGCCCGCGCGCCGCGGCGCGCTTTCACGGCGAGCGCCGGGTGAGCGCATCGATGTCGAGCGTAACGCGGCACGCGGCGCTGGGCGGGAGCTGCCACCGCGCGAGCCACGCCGCGAGCGAGCGCGTGAGCTGCGCGTCGGACGCCGAGTCGCGCACCACGGCGGCGTAGAACGGCCACTCCGGCGGGCTCCGGCCGGAGTAGCCGTTCACCGTCGGGATCGCGAGCGTCATCGAGGCCCACATCGCGTCCACGTGGTAGACCCACGGGTCCTCGCGCCCGTGGAGCGCGGTGAACAGGAAGGCGCGACACCCCGGCGGAACGTGCTGCGCGACGAGCGCGGCGCGCTCGCGCACGGCGCCCTTGTCGTACGCGAGGAGCGTCTGCCCCTGCTCCACGATGACGAGCAGCGTGACCGCGGCGCCGAGGACCGGCCGCGCGCGTAGCCGCTCGGCGAAGAGGGCGAGGCCGACGGCCGCGGGGATGAGGAGCACGAGCCCCACCCGCGACACCGCCCGGATCGCGCGCGCGCTCGGCACGTAGTCGTAGACGAGCGCCCACGCCGAGCGCCCGCCCGGCCACTGCGTGACGAGGACGATGAGCGTCAGCGCCGTGAGCGCGAGGAGCGCGACCAGCGCCCGCCGCCGCTGCACCCAGAACCCGGCCACCACGCACACCGTCGTGACGACGCCGAGCCCCAGCCGCTGCTCGTGCTCCATCGGGATGGCACGCATGACGTCGAGCGCCGCGAGCCGGTGATACATCCAGCTCTGCGGGCCGAGGTAGAGCCACGACTGCACGCGCGGGCGCATCGTCGACACCATGGCGTAGTCCCAGTACCCCGCCGCGTGCGCCGCGGCGAGGTAGTGGACCGCGAGCGGCGCCGTCGCGACGAGCCCGCCCATCGCGGCGACGGTGAGCACGAGCCAGCGGCGTCGCAGTGTCGCCACCAGCGCGCGCCGCCAGCGCGGGACGGCGAGCGCCCAGAGCCCGGCGAGCGCGAGTGCGAGCGCGAGGAACCACCCATAGTAGACCGCCGCGTAGAGCTGCCCCACCACCCCGGCGGCGAACAGCGCGGGCCAGCGGAGCGCGCGTGGGCCTCGCCCCGGATCGCCCTCCTCGAAGAGGCGCACGAGCGCGAGCAGCGCGACGATCGTGTAGAAATGCGGGATCAGGTGCTGATGGCGGATCTGCGCGACGCGCACGCTCCCGAAGGCGAAGAGGAGCGCGCCGAGCGCCGCGGGCGCGCGCCCCACCCGCACGGCGCGGCGGAGCAGGACGTACATCGCGACGTAGTCGAGTGTCGCGGCGGCGAGCATCCACCATTGGAGCGCGGTATCCGGCGGGAGGCCGAGGGCGCGGAACGCCCAGTAGACCGGTGCGACGGAGAGCAGCGACTCCGAGTACGCGAACGTGTTCGGCGCCGGATAGAAGATCGGCGGGCTCCAGAGGCTCGCGTGCCCCGCTGCCCCGGTCAGCCAGCGGTAGCTGTGCTCGAGGAGGTACGTCACCAGCCGCGCGTCGACCGGCTCCCCCTGCACGAGCGCGAAGCGCGACGTCACGGTGTCGCGGAACGCGAGCCCCATCCCCACGGCCCAGCCGAGGATGGCCGGGGCGAGCGGCCATCGCGCGCGCGGCGCGGCGGCGCGCGCCGGCCGGACGTCAACGGCCGGTGAAGTGGGCGAGGCCGTCGGCGAGGAGGATGTCGGCATGGCCGCACTCGATGTGGAACGTGATGTCGTACGCGCCGCGCACCGGCTGGGGCGGCGGAGCAGGTGCGTCGTCCGCGCACGTGCCGGCCGCGAAGGTGGTGAGCGCGGTGTCGATCGCGATCTCTCCGTGCGCGTCGGCGACGCGGCAGGCCGTGGCATACTCGGTGCTGTCCACACGGAGCACGAGCACGTAGCGCGCCTGCGGCACGAGCCCCGCCGCGCGAAGCTGGAAGGCGAAGGCGCGCCCGTCGGCGTCGTACCAGACTGAGCCGGCGGCCCCGCCGCGCGAGAGCGGGATCGGTTGCCAGGCGCGGTCGCGCTGCACGAGCGATACCTGCTGCACTCCCGTCGGCGGCGGCGCCGGCGCGCCCTGCGGCTGGAGACCATAGAGGACGATGCCCAGCACCACCGTCACCCCGAGCGTCACCGCGCCGCGCGCGAGGCGAACGACCATCGCGCGATCGCGCCTCCGCGCTCCCGTTCTGATCATCGCTTCGCTCATGGTCGTCGCGGTCGTGCTCCGGGCGTGGGGGTTGGGGCGAACGAATCTCTGGTTCGACGAGGTGAACTCGTGGGAGGTCGTGCGGCTCTCGTGGCCCGCAATGCTCGCCAACCTCCGCCTGAGCCCCGTGGGGCCGCTCTACTTCGTCCTCCTCAAGCCCTGGCAGCTCGTCTTCGGCGATTCCGAGCGCGCGCTCCGCTCGCTGAGTCTCGTCGCGGGGGTGTTGGTGGTCCCGGTCACGTACGCGATCGGAGTGCGCACGCTCTCGCGCCGGGCCGCTGCGTGGGGCGCGGTGCTCGTGGCGCTCTCGCCGCTGCATCTGTACCTGTCGCAGGAAGCGCGGATGTACATGCTGCTCACCCTGGTCGCGGGGCTCACAGTGCTCGCGTACGCGCACTGGCGCGATGCAATCGCCGCGCCGAGCGTCGGGGGGCGGGGGGCGGGCGGCGCGCTCGTGGCGTACGCGCTCGCCGCGGCGGCGCTTCTCCTCACGAACGTCGTCGCGGGGCCGCTCCTGCTCGCGCTCAACCTCGA
>JADGGM010000565.1 GCA_019689955.1 Gemmatimonadaceae bacterium | reverse complement strand
CTCGCCGCGCGCGCGGAGCCGTCGATGGATTCGTCGGTGGCGGCGTTCTCCGTCGTCGCCGTGCACCTCCGCGCGCTGAGCGCGCTCGGAAAGCCGCAGGAGGGGGAACGGCTGCTCGCGGCCTACGCGCACTTCCTCCCGCCGGACCAGCGCGAACGCTACACGCGCTTGCTCGCGTGGGGGTGGGTGCGCGTCGGGAACCTCGACAAGGCCCGGGCGATGCTCGCCGCGTCCGGCGGCGGCGACACGCAGGCCGAAGGGTGGCTCGCGCTCTACGGCGGCGACCTCGCGACCGCGCGTACCGACCTCAAGCCGAGCGCCGACGCGGGACCCGAGCTCCTCGTCGCGCTCCAGCTCCTGGAGCGCACGAAGGCGGACCACGCGCCCGTGGTCGGCGACGCGTTCCTCGCGCTCGCGCGGGGCGACACGCTCGCGGCCGCCGCGAGCTTCGAGCGCGCGGCCGCGACGCTGCCGGAAACGGGCTCCCTCCTGCGCGCCATGGCCGCCCGGCTGTACGCGGCGCGCAACGCGACGCCCAAGGCGATCGCCCTCTGGCGGGCGATCGTCGACTCGAGCAGCGATGCGCCGGAGGCGCCGGAGGCGGAGCTGGAGTGGGCGCGCGTGCTGCGCCGCGACGGACACGCCGCCGACGCCGTGGCGCGGCTCGAGCACCTGATCCTCACCTATCCGCAAAGTGCCCTGGTGCCGCAAGCGCGCCGCGAGCTCGAGCTCGCGCGCCGCGCGGTGCCGCCGAACTCGTGAGTCGCCGCCGGTCATGTCACTCCGCCGCTGCATCGCCCTCGTCTGCCTTGTCCTCGCGCCCGCTGCCGCGCGCGCGCAGCATCTCCTCGTCCCGATGGACGACGATCAGACGAACCACCTCAAGGCGTACGGGCTCACGTACAACGCGCTCAAGGACGGCGCGCGCGGAGAGTGGCTCCTGAACTACCGCGGCGGCTCCTTCCTCCTCCCCGACACGCCGGAGATCCGCCGCCGCGCCGGGCTCGATGGGGTGACGGTGCAGGCGGTGGACGACGCCGCGCTCGCCGCGATCCGGAGCGAGATGGCCGGCGGGAACATGGAGTCCGTGCCGCTCGAGAAGGCGCCCAAGATCGCGGTGTACACGGCCCCGTACACGCCGCCGTGGGACGACGCCGTGATTCTCGCGCTCCGCTACGCCGGGATCCCCTACACGCCGATCTGGGACGAGCAGGTGGAGCACGGGGACCTGGCGAAGTACGACTGGGTCCACCTCTTCCACGAGGACTTCACGGGACAGCTCGGGAAGTTCTACATTGCGTACCGCGGCGCGCCGTGGTTCATCGCGATGGAGCAGCAGAACCTGCAGATGGCGAAGAAGCTCGGCTTCCCGAACATCCCGGCGCTCAAGAAGGACGTGGCGGAGCACATCCGGCAGTACGTCGCCAACGGGGGGTTCCTGTTCGCGATGTGCGGGGCCACGGAGACGCTGGAGCTCGCGATCGCCGGGGAGCACGTGGACATCGCGTCGCAGTTCGCCGACGGGACGCCGATGGACCCGGACGCGGACGCGAAGATGGACTGGTCGCGCACGTTCGCGTTCCGCGATGCGCACCTGGAGAAATCGCCGTTCGTGAACTCGATGAGCGACATCGACGGCCACCAGGCCAACGTCCCGGGCCGCCGGCAACAGCTCGGCACCTTCACGCTCTTCGCCTTCAGCGCCAAGTTCGATCCCGTGGCCTCGATGCTCGTGCAGGACCACCGCTCCGTGATCCCCGACTTCTACGGGGTGACGACCAGCTTCATGCGCAACCGGCTGAAGCCGGGGGTGACGGTGCTGGCCGAAGAGCCCGGCGCGCCGTGGGTAAAGTACATCCACGGCGACTACGGGAAGGGGAGCTGGACCTTCCTCGGCGGCCACGACCCCGAGGACCCGCAGCACGCGATCGGCAACCCGCCGACGGATCTCTCGCTGCACGTGAGCTCGCCGGGCTACCGGCTGATCCTCAACAACGTGCTCTTCCCCGCGGCGAAGAAGAAGCCGCTCAAAACGTGATCGCACCGAGGGACGAGGGGAGCGCGCTCCCCTCGTCCCGCATCGCACCGAGCGCCGGCGCGGCCATGCGTGCCGCCATTCGCCTCGCCGGCGGGCGCGAGGTGTGCTTCGTGGCGACGGTCGACGAGGACGGGTGCGTTCGCACGGCGCGCGTGGTCTCGCGCGGTGATGTGCGGAGCGTGCTCGCGCTCCCGGGCGCGGCGGAGCGGGGAGAGATGCTGCTGCACAATCACCCCTCGGGCGTGCTCGAGCCGTCGGACGCGGACCTGGAGATCGCGGCGCGGATGCACGACGGCGGCGTCGGCTTCGGGATCATCGACAACGACGCGCGCGAGCTGTACGTGGTGGTGGAGGTGCCGCGCGAGCGGGCGGTGCAGCGGATCTCGGTGGAGGACGTGGAGGCGGTGCTCGGCCCGGGCGGGGCGGTGGCGCAGCGGCTCCCGCGCTACGAGGACCGCCCGAGCCAGCGCGCGATGGCCGGAACCATCGCGCGCCTGTACAACGGTGGCGGGATCGGGCTGCTCGAGGCGGGGACGGGGGTCGGAAAGTCGCTCGGCTACCTGGTGCCGGCGCTCCGCTGGGCCGCGGCGAACGGGGAGCGCACGGTGGTGTCGACGAACACGATCAACCTGCAGGAGCAGTTGGTGGGGAAGGACCTGCCGCTCCTCGCGCGCGTGCTCGACGACCAGCCGGTGCGCTTCGCGCTGCTCAAGGGGTGGCGCAACTACGTCTGCCTGAACCGGCTGGAGCTGGCGGGCGCGGGGGTGCCGGGGC